>CANFIC010000431.1 GCA_947446685.1 Burkholderiales bacterium | reverse complement strand
CTCAGACCATGGGTCTTGTGCGCTTCGAGCACATAGCTCTGCAACATCGTGTCATGCTGCACGCCACGCAAGGCAATGCCGTGATTGGCCAGCACATGGGTGTCGTACTTGAGGTTCTGGCCGATCTTGGCCGCCCGGGGGTCTTCGAGCCAGGGCTTCAGCCTTGCCAGCACGGCGTCGAATGGCAATTGCTCGGGCGCGTCAGGGCCGGCATGGCGCAGCGGAACATAAGCAGCTTCACCGGGTTTGACGGCAAACGAGATACCGACGATGCGCGCCAGCAGCGGATCGAGAGAATCGGTTTCGGTATCGACTGCGCTCAAGGGCGCGGCCTGCAGCCTGGCCAGCCATGACTCAAAGCTGGCCCAGTCGACGATCAGGTCGTAGCTGCATTGCAGCGGCTCGGGCTTGCTTTCCGGCAAGGGCTCATCGGCGAACAGATCGCCGCTGACCGGCGCCGCTTGCACAGGCGCCAGTTCTTTCAACCAGGTCTTGAAGCCAAAGCGGGTGTAGAAATCCTGCACTCCGGCCTGGTCCACCTCGCGCAGCGCCAGGGCTTCGAGCGCCGGCCAGCCCGGCACATGACCATTGAGGTCGCAGTCCTGCACGACGGTGACCAGTTTGCGCGCCATCGGCAGCCAGTCCAGCGCTTTGCGCAGATTCTCGCCAGCGGCGCCCTTGATCTTGTCGGCATTGGCGATCACGCCGTCGAGCGAGCCATATTCGGCAATCCATTTCGCGGCGGTCTTGGGCCCGACTTTTTCAACCCCGGGGACGTTGTCGACGACATCGCCCATCAGCGTCAGGTAATCGATGATGCGGTCAGGCGGCACGCCGAACTTGGCCAGCACGCCGGCCACGTCGAGCTTTTCATTGCTCATCGTGTTGATCAAGCTGACCTCGGGCGTGACCAGCTGCGCCAGATCCTTGTCGCCGGTCGACACCACCACCTGATGCCCGCAAGCCGCTGCAACGCGAGCCAGCGTGCCGATCGCGTCGTCGGCTTCGATGCCGGGAACTTCGAGGATCGGCCAGCCAAGCAATGCAACGATCTCGTGGATCGGGGCGATCTGCTCGCGCAGGGGATCGGGCATCGGCGAGCGCTGCGCCTTGTAAGCCGGGTACCAGGCGTCGCGGAAAGTCGGGCCCTTGGCGTCAAAAACGCAAACCGCATGCTCGGCGTGAATCTGCTCGCGCAAGCGCTTCATCATCGCGACGACGCCATGGATCGCGCCGGTCGGCACACCCCCCGGCCCGCGCAGATCGGGCAAGGCATGATAGGCACGGTAAAGGTAGCTGGAACCGTCGACCAGCAGCATGATGGGTTTGCTCATGGCCGGCATTGTCCTGCACAGCGACCGCTGCCGGCCTTGCCGGCTTAGAATCCCGCACATGACAATGTCCGCAACTCTCAAGAACAGCCTGCTGCTGGTGATCGCGATCGCTGCCCGGACGGCACTGGCCTTGCCCGCAGCCGACCCGGCCCCTGCCCGAGAGGACCAGGTCAAGCAGACCGTGATCGAGGACGACAACGCCCGCATCGAGGAATTGCGTGTGCGCGGTCAGACGCAAAAAATCACCATCAAGCCCAAGAATGCTCCGGAATATGAAATCATCATGGGCGATGGCAGCCGTGAACTTTCACCGGGCCCGGGTTCGACCCGTGCAGCTGCTGGGCAACGGGTCTGGCGCCTGCTGGATTTCTAAGCTTCCAATCCTGCCGCTGATTCCCGCTGCCGACTTTTTATGGCTGTCTTTACTGAAGTTGCGCCCGAGCTTGCCCAATCGCTGCTGACCCGCCTCGGCCTCGGCCAGATGCTGTCCTTGCGCGGCATCAGTGCCGGCATCGAGAACACCAATTATTTCGTCACCACCGGTCAGGGCGACTATGTGCTGACGCTGTTCGAGCGGCTGAGCTCCGAGCAACTGCCTTTTTATCTGCAGCTGATGAAACATCTGGCCTCGCGTGGTCTGGCCGTACCCGACCCGCAGGCCGATGCTGATGGCTGCATCCTGTTCGAGCTTGCCGGCAAGCCAGCGGCGGTTGTCAACAAGTTGCGCGGTGGCCATCAGCTCGCGCCTGATTTATTCCATTGCGAACAAGTCGGTGCAGCACTGGCGAAGATGCATCTGGCCGGGCAGGATTTTCCGCTGCAGCAACCGAACCTGCGCGGGCTGCCCTGGTGGCGCGAAACCGTGCCGGTGGTGCTGCCCCATCTGACCGCGCAGCAGGCTTTGCTGATCACGACCGAGCTCGACTATCAGGAGCATCTGGCCGCATCGGCGACTTATGCCCAATTGCCACGCGGGCCGATACATGCTGACCTGTTCCGCGACAACGTCATGTTCGAAGGCCTGCCGGGCCGCGAAAAATTGAGCGGATTCTTCGATTTCTACTTCGCCGGCGTCGATACCTGGGCCTTCGATCTGGCAGTCTGCATCAACGACTGGTGCATTGATCTGGAAAGCGGCAGGCTCGCCGAATCGCGCGCACAGGCCTTCGTCGCCGCTTATGAAAAGGTGCGCCCCATGAGCGGCGCCGAGCACCGCTTGCTGCCCGGTCTGCTGCGTGCCGCGGCCTTGCGTTTCTGGATTTCGCGCCTCTGGGACTTCCATCTGCCCAGGGATGCCGCGATGTTGAAGCCGCATGATCCCAGCCATTTCGAGCGTGTGCTGCGCGCCCGTATCCAGCAACCCTGGCATGCCTTGACCCCATGAACCAAGATCCGACTCCCGTCAAGCCGATGGTCTTGCGCCTGCAGACCGTACCTGCCCGCCACGGCATGCAGTGGATCCGCCATGGCTTCAAGATTTTCAAGCGCAAGCCGGTCGCGCTGTCAGGCCTGTTTTCGGTGTTCCTGTTTGCCGCCTTCGTGATCTTGATGCTGCCGGCCGTCGGCGTGATGCTGCTGCTGATGGCGCTGCCGATGCTATCGCTGGGCTTCATGCTCGCTACCCATCTGGTGCTGCAGAATCTGACGCCGACTGCCGCTGTCTTTCTGCTGCCGTTCAAGTTGACTCCAGAGCGCCGCAACGCCCAGTTGCTGCTCTGCGCCTGCTATGCGCTGGCCACCGTCGCCATCAGCTGGTTGTCCGAGTCGATCGACGGCGGCAGCTTCGAAAACCTGCAAAAGCTGGCTGGCGAAGGCGCAGCACCCGAGCAAATTGCCGAGGCCTTGGCCGACCCGCAGCTGTTCTGGGGCGCGGTGACCCGCTTCGGACTGGCGGCGCTGCTGTCGATTCCTTTCTGGCATGCGCCAGCCTTGATCCATTGGGGGGGCCAGGGGCTGCTGCAGGCGCTCTTTTCCAGCACCATGGGGGTCTGGCGCAATCGCGCGGCATTCACGGTCAATGCCTTGCTCTGGGCTGCACTGGTGATCGGCATGAGCCTG
>CANFIC010000430.1 GCA_947446685.1 Burkholderiales bacterium | reverse complement strand
GGCGGCGACGATGGCCTCGAAGCTGGCGTCAGGCCGGCCCATCGAAATGTTCTCGCGCACCGTGCCGCGGAACATGAAGTTGTCCTGCAGCACCACGCCGATGCTGCGGCGTAAATGGGCCAGGTCGATCTCGCGGATGTCGACCCGGTCGAAGCGGATCACGCCTTCCTGCACCGGGTAAAGGCCCTGGATCAGCCGCGTGAAAGTCGTCTTGCCCGAACCGCTGCGCCCGACCACGCCGACGACCGTGCCCGGCTCGATGTCGAGCGAGACCCGGTCGAGCGCCGTGATCGCAGCGCCCGGATAACGAAAGCTGACGGTATCAAGGCCGATATGGCCTTCCAGGTCAGGCCGCAAGCCGCCCGATGAGCTGCGCTCGGGCGGATGGTTCATCACCTCGCTGAGCATCTTCACCGCCAGCGCGGTTTCCTGGTAATCCTTGACCAGACCGACGATCTGCACCAGCGGCCCGACCACCCGGCCCGACATGATCTGGAACGCAATCAGCGCGCCGACGGTCAGCTGCAGGGTGAAAACATCCAGGGCGCCGAGCGCGATCACCGTCACCGTCATCAACTTGGAGAGCAGATCGGTTGCCGTCGATGCGGCGATCGACATCTTGCCCACTGTGAACATCATGTTGATACTGTTGGCCGAGCGCTGATCCCAGACCTTGCGCTGTTTGGGCTCGATCGCCAGCGATTTGACCGTGCGCATGCCGTGGATCGTTTCCACCAGCATCGATTGGCGTATGCCTTCGGCGTTGTAAAGCGCTTGCAGCCGCACATTGAAGGGCTTGATCATCAGCATCACGACCAGAGCCATCAGCACCGAAAACGCCATCACCACCGCGCCGAGTTTGGTGCTGTAGGAGAAGAGCAGGGGTATGAAGATGATCAATGCGGTGGCGTCGAGCGCGGTGAAGAACAACCGGCCGGTGAGGAAATTGCGGATCGAGCTGACCTGCTGCATATGGCGCACCACCATGCCCGCCGTATTGGTCTCGAAATAATTGATCGGCAGCGACAGCAGATGGCCGAAAGTCCGCTTGGCCAAGCGCATGTCGATGATGTTGGTGGCGTGCAGCATCAGGTAGCTGCGCATGAAGCTGAAGGCGGCCTCGAACAGGATCACCCCGATCACACCGACCGTCAGCACTGCCAGGGTCGAATAGCTCTCGTGAGTCAGCACCTTGTCGAGCACCAACTGGGTAAAGATCGCCGTGCCCAGGCTGAGAAAATGCAACATGATCGCGCAGACCGCCACATCGCGGAATGCATTGCTCTGGCGCATGATTTCGGGGATGAACCAGCGCAGACCGAAGGGCTGATTGGCGTCGAGCAGGCCATGGTGGCGCTTGAGCATGATGGTCTCGCCCTGCCAGTCGCGGCAGAACTCGGCTTCGCTGACCAACTGGATCGCCGTGCCTGCCAGCGGGTCGAGGATCGCCACCTGCGCCGGGCCGTCCAGTTTCGGAACGCCAGCGACGATCACCGAATGGCCGTCTGAGCGCCTCGCAATCAGCGGGAACACGCCTTCGAGTGCGGTCAGATCCTGCCAACTCAGCGTGACCGCCTCGGCCTTGAAACCCAGTTCGGTGGCCATGCGCACGACCAGGCGACTGGTGGGCTCTTCAGCAGCCAGCGCGAAATCGTGGATCAGTCGCTCCGGCAATGCCGCGACGCCATGATGTTGTGCCACCGCCGTCAGGCATTGAACGGTGGAATGCTGGTAGACATTGCTCATATCGCCAAATTTTAACAGAACTGCTGAATTAAAATGCGTAAAACGCTTATAAATTAAATTTCAATTAATAACGATCATTATATTGAATATAAAAATCCGGATCCAAGCGGCTTGGTCTAGGCGAGTGCCTCGCGCTTGTCATTGCCCGGATCGAAAATGACCGGCCCTCGTCAACCTGGCAATGGGTGGCACTTGATGGCTTTGGCAAGATCGAGCTGTTTTTCAAGTTTGCATCGCCAGGCCAATGTGTCGAACCTCCGACCAGGCAAGGCGCTAAGCAACTGATCGAGTCGGCCCAGGTCAGTGGTGCCTTGGCTCAAGGCAATCTCGGTCAGCAAAGCCGCAGCTCGGTCATCCTCGGGCGTCAAAGCGGCCGTCGCCAATTGCAGCGCGCCTGCAACATCGCCGGCAGCCATGGCGAGTTCGGCGCTGATGAGCATCAACTCTGAGTGTGCCTCGGCCGAACCGGCCGCCCGTGGATAGAGAAGTTCGAGTCCTTGGGCGGCTTTGCCCACATCGCCTGTGGCCAGGCTGACTCGGATCAAGTCGCAGCCGATCGCTACCGCCTGCAGCATTGTTGCCGTCAACAACCCACGCTCGAGCCACAGGGTGGCGGTCGCCAAGTCGCCCGCTTGCAGCGACAGCCATCCCAACCAGGCGCAGGCTTCGGCCGGGTTGGCATCCAGGTCGGGCTGGGCTGCCGGGTTGGCCGGTCCGCTTGTATCGGCCAGAAAGCGGGTCAGCAACGATTCCGCGTCGCGCAACTGTCCCGCCCTGGCCGCTGCCCGACCGGCGGTAAACAGACTGCTGCCGCCGAGTTGCGGTCCGATCTGCTTGGCGCTTTCGGCCGCTTCGTCAAGGCGTCCCTGGTTGACGTAAGCCCCAACCGCAGCTGCCAGCAGCGATGGCAAGAAGGGCAGATCACCAAGCGCGTCCAATGAAAGTTGCCGCGCTTTATCCATGCTGTTGAGCAGCAAAGCCTCCTGCTCCTTGCGGCGCTCTGCAGGCAAGGTGACTGCGAGTTTGTAGGACAGAAACAAGTCATCAGGTTGCTGCTGCCAGGCCAGTTCGAGCAATGAAAGATTGCGGGCCAATTTGCGCTGTCGGTCGGCCGCAAGCGCGTATCCATCGTCAAGCAGTACCAGACCGGACTCCGGCCAATCGCCAGCGCCAATGGCCAGCAGCGAGTCGGCCACGCCTTCGTGCACGCGTCCGCTGAACCGGATCCTCGGATCGCGGCGAAAAAGGCGCAGCGCCCAGTACGAGTTGAAGGGCTGCTTGACCTTGTTTTCTGCGACCAGATCGATCTTGACCCTCTGCGCAAGGCAAGGGCGACGCAGCGCCTCAGTCAGCGCGGCAATCGCATCCTGGTCGAGCCATTGATCAGCGTCGAGCGAAAGTATCCAGTCACCGCTGGCAGCTTCAATCGAAGCGTTGCGGGCCAATGAAAAGTCGTCCTGCCACAGATGGGTCGACACCTTGGCGCCGAGTTCTTGGGCGATCTCGATCGTGCGGTCGCGGCTGCCGGTATCGACGACGATGATTTCAATCGCCACCGGCAGGACCGATTCGATCGCGCGGTGCAGATGGGCCTCTTCATCGCGAACGATCATGCAGACTGACAAGGACGGGGTGTATGCCATGGGGAGTTCGGTCAGATC
>CANFIC010000429.1 GCA_947446685.1 Burkholderiales bacterium | reverse complement strand
GGCCGCGCTGGCGATCACCGAGACGCACCAGCAGGCCGACGATGCCCTGGCGATCCTGGAGACCTGCCCGGTTTTGTCCAAGGCGACGTTCCGGCGCGTCGGCATCCCACAGGATCTCGAGCAGCGTTATGCCAGTGGCTATGCCGCCGACCCGGCCGGTTACCGATTCGCTGTCGACAATATCTACACCAATGCCCCGGCCGCCGAGCTGGTGCCCAAGCTGCGCAAGCTGTTCACCGAACTGCCTTCACCGCGCTCCCATGTGTTCTGGCTCAACTGGGGCCCGACCCGACCCTTCCCAGAAGACATGGCGCTGTCGGTGCAAGGCGATGTCTTCCTGGCGGCCTATTCACTCTGGGAAGACCCGGCGCAGGACGAGGCGATGGAGATGTGGCCGGTCAACCAGTTCAAGGACCTGCGCTCGCTCTCGGTCGGCGGCCAGATGAATGACGAAAACATCGCCCGCAGCCCGCAGCGCTACCTCAGCGATGCCGCCAACAACAAGCTCGAAGCGCTGCGCGAGCGGCATGACCCGCATGGCGTCTTCCTGTCATTTCTACGATCAGTCACCTGAAACCCGCCATGATCAAGTTCATCATCATTTCACGCCACAAGCCGGGCATGACGCGCGAGCGTTTTTTCTATGAATGGGCCTTCATCCATGTCGCCCTGATGGTGCAGACCGCATCGAGCATGAAACGCTTCAAGCGCTATGTGCAGCATTACGCCAACCCCGACATCGGCGACGACCAGCGCTTGCTGCCGCATCCGCCCAAGGACTGGGAAAGCTACGCTGAACATTGGCTCGAGCGCTTCGAAGCCTATTCACCGGCACCCGACTATGCCGACCTGATGCGACCGCATTCGTTCAGCGACTCTGAAATGGAAATCGCCTATCTGGAAGGCGCGCCGGTCTATCAGCGCGACGATTTCCGCTCAGGCGGTGTCAAGTTGATCCAGCGCCTGATACGCCGGCCGGGAACCAGCAATGCCGAATTCCAGCTGCATTGGCGCGAGGTCCATGTGCCAAGGGTGATCGGCGCGCTGCGGGACAAGGGCTTGCGAAAATACGAGCTGAACCAGCGCCATGACATCGACCTCGACGCCTTGCGGCAAAGCCGCAAAGGTTCGCTCTTCGACAAGGCCGATGTGAACAGTGCCGATGGCTTTGAAGAGCTCTGGTTCGACAGTCTGGAGCAGGCCATGCAGGTCGGTGCCGACAATGCGCTGCGCCAGCCATTGCGCGCCAGCCTGGCGGAATTCGTCGACCTCGAGCAGTCCTATTCGATGTTCGCCAACGAGCGCGTGGTGATCGATTTCGTCACCCCAGGCGAACAGACTCCCAGACCCGCCGTCCTCGACCCCGACAGCCTCGAAGCCCGCTTGTTCACCACCCATCGGCCCTATTACGAGCCGCGTCTGCCGGATTGATCGAGCCTGTCGAACCATCTTCCGGCCCGTTCGTGGTGAGCTTGTCGAACCACTCCAGGCCCTTCGACAAGCTCAGGGCGAACGGAGGTTTTTCTTAGGCGGACAAAGAGGCAAGCCTGCCGCGCCGGACCCGGACAATCACGCGGCCAAAGTGATTGACCCGTTCGTGGTGAGCCTGTCGAACCATCTGCAAAGCCGGTCATGGTAAGCCTGTCGAACCACTCCAGGCCCTTCGACAAGCTCAGGGCGAACGGAGGTTTTTCTTAGGCGGACAAAGGGGCAAGCCTTCCGCGGCGGACCCGGACCACCATGCGGCCAAAGTAATTGACCCGTTCGTGGTGAGCCTGTCGAACCATCGTCCGGCCCCGTTCGTGGTGAGCTTGTCGAACCATCAACAAAGCCGTTCGTGGTGAGCCTGTCGAACCACCTCAGGCCCTTCGACAAGCTCAGGGCGAACGGCGATTTTCTCCGGCGAACAATCCGATACTCGTGAGCCCGCTCTCAGTCGCAGTCAAACTTGGGCACCGCCATGCTGGTCTGCAGTTGAATCGGGTGACGTCAAGTCGCCAGATGGAGAGCGCCACGGCAACAGATGGCGCTTAACCTTGTTTTGTTCTATGGCTGATGCCATCCAGCACCAGCCGGGAGACGAAGTCCCGGTACTCTTCCGTCAGCCGCTTCATGGAAGCACGCTCGCCGAAGATCCCTCGCACCAGCGGCGTGGCCGTAACGAAAAATTCGGTCAGGCCGACGATCGAGAGGAACAAATAGCCAGGCTCTAATTCCCTGAACTCGCCTTGCTGGACGCCTTCAAGCACCACCTGTTCCAGTTCGCGCACGCGAGTGAGGGCGCGTGCCATGTACAGCTTGGCCTGGTCCGATGACCCGTAGAACACCTGTCGCACCATCAGGTCGTTGAAATGGGGGTCCTGCGAGAAGATGTCGAGCCAGGCGTTGACGTAAGCGGCAATCCTCTCCGCGGCGGTGCTTCCCGTGACGCCGGACATGTGGCGCGCGAAGCTATCGGTCGTCTCCGCGATCACGGCGAGCCAGACAGAATCGAGGTCGCCGAAGTAGTAGTTCACCAGCGCCGCATCGACTCCTGCATGCCGTGCCACGTCCGCCTTGGTGACATGCGAAGGATGAACCGAACGGATCAGGTCGCGAGCGGCGGTGATGATCTTCGCTTTGGAGTCTTCGCTATCTGCGGCCGCCGGCCGGCCCTTTCGTTTGACTGGCGGAGGAGAGATTTTCTTCATGAATCTTTTATATCACGCTTTCATGAATTAATCAGGGAAATCCCCAGTGCGGCATTGTTGGCATGCAAAAGCAATTACGCTATATTCATGTAGGCATGAATTAATTTGAGCGTTGCGGCCGCCGTGTCCGGCGACATTGCCGACGAAAATTTCGCGGCAATGAAGTCTGCACTGGAAGTGCACGCGGGTCGAAAACACACCGAGGACAGCGGATGTTCTGCGAGCTCCGCCGGCAAGAGTTCTTGCCAGGACATCCGCCGCTGACTGGACGAAAACGTCCGGCGGGACAAAGCCATGAACGTCAAGTCAAACAACTGGGGAATAAAGATTGAGCATTCTAGGAATCGACGAGGCCATCCTGACAGCGGCCGACATGGACGGTGCGCGCAAATACCTTCTGGATTTTGGTCTCGATGAAGCCGATGGCGGCCCGGACAGCCTGCTGTTCAACGCTTTGGACGGTACGGGTGTGCGGGTCTGCGCGGAGTCCCGGCCAGGCCTGCCCGCCCCGGTTGCGGCAGGCCCGAACATCCGGGCTTGTATCTGGGGTGTCAGCGACGCCGCCACAATAGGCCGGCTGCGCGCCGAGCTTTCCGGTGACCGCGAGGTGCGGGAAGACCAGGACGGGACTCTCTGGTCAGAGGACGACGATGGCAATGCGATCGGCTTTCGCGTCACGCGGCGCAAGACCCTGTCACTGCAGGCCAATCCCGTCAATGT
>CANFIC010000428.1 GCA_947446685.1 Burkholderiales bacterium | reverse complement strand
GCCAGGCTGGAAACACCAGTCCAGCGGCACCTCGTGAATGGTCATCGACGGCTCTTGCTTGCCGAGCGCCTTGTTCATTGTGCTGTGAAAATGATATGGCGCATCAAGGTGAGTGCCATTGTGCGTCGACAAGTTTATGAACTCGATAGCCCAAGCTTCACCATCAGGCAAATCCTTCTTCTCGAGGCCGGGGAAAAATCCCTCCACCTGTTTGAATGTGTTTTCGTGCGTGATGTATTCGATCTTCGGGCCGAAGCCCGGTGGATCGCTGATGACGTCGTTTTCGAGAAAGATGGAAAGGTCAAC
This sequence comes from Burkholderiales bacterium, assembly GCA_947446685.1. Taxonomy (GTDB): domain Bacteria; phylum Pseudomonadota; class Gammaproteobacteria; order Burkholderiales; family Burkholderiaceae_C; genus Paucibacter_A. The sequence continues at coordinate 3,108 of CANFIC010000428.1, read as the reverse complement.
GATTTTTCGTGTCATGCTGAAGTCCTGCCTTGTTTAAAGTGGGTTGAACGTGAATCGGTTGGTGGCTTAAAACCTTAAAACTTCTGATTCCAGTGAATCATGGGAAGTCCGGCCACGGGGGAGCGGAAAAACGGGATGCGGGTGCCGAGCAGGCTGCCAATGTAGGCAGTGCGCAAATCAGAGCCACCGAAGGTGATGCTGGCCATCCAAGGGGCGATGGTGCCGTGGGTAAGCTGCATGTCAGCGGCGGTCAGCGTGCCAGCGTCCATCTTCTCTCGAAAAATTGAGCTGGTTTGGGGGTCACTGTCGTCGAGCAACAGACGCTTGTCGCCTTTTGGCGTGATGGCCACGAGCTGGTCCACCATCACCAACGTGCACCAGAGGTTGCCATAAGCATCGAAAGCGATGCCGTCTGGGTAGCCGCCAAGATGGGCTGGACCGTAGACCTCGCGGTCACGTAAGGCAACGCCGCCTAAAGCATTTTCATCGAGCCGCATGCGCGTGATGCAAGGGCCTGTGGTCTCCACAATATAAAGCCACTCTTCTTTCTCGTCGAGACGAATCTCATTCGTGAAATAAAAACCATCGGCGACTACGCGAATCCCTTTTTCATTAACCAACGCAACGAAGCCATCACACACCCTGCTAGCGGCCGCGCTGGTCCAGGGGTTCATCCTTGTCGAGACGGTGACCCAGATGCGATTTTTGGAATCGCGCAAAACAAAATTGACCTTGCCAATGGGCTTGCCATCAATGCGGTCGTGCAGTGTGCGGGTCCGGCCATCACGGGTCATCACCTCCAAAAGATCGGTGCCGAAGTTGGAAATCAAGATGTCGCCATTGGCGGCAAAGGCAAGCCCGTTGGGCAGCGTCCCCTGCGTCAGACGTGCTTCAAAATCCTGAGCTGCGTCTGTTGTGCTGCCAGATGAAAAGCGCGGGTCTGGCTGCTGACCGATAAAGTGTTGCGAGCCGTCGGCGGCTATGCGGGTTACGCCGCCACGCGCATCCGCTGCCCACAGCGTTCCATCGCGCTCGGCAAGAATGCACTCCGGGCGCTGCAAATTCTCGCCCGCATATCCAATAGCGTCGCGGTCCACGGTAAAACCGTCAAGCGGATTGACACCGTTCAGGGATGTTGCCATTTAAGGAGCCTCTTTTCAAAAAACGCTAGCAGCGCGCTGCTGGCAAAACCAATCAAGCCGAGTAACACGATGCCGGCGAACAACTCGCTGGCGCGAAATGAGCGAGCTGCCAGCAAAATAGCCTGCCCCAAGCCAGGTTGCGATGCAATCATTTCACCGACCACGGACACGATAAGCGAGACCGTGAGTGAAAGGCGCATCCCAGCCAGGATGTCCGGTAAAGCATTTGGCAGGCCGATCTTCCAGACAAAGGCCATGCGGGAGAGTTGCAAGCACCGAGCGACCTCTTGCAGACTTGGCTCGACGGCGGTAAATCCATGCACCGTTGCCAGCAGCACTGGCCACATGGCACCGAAGGCCACGACAGACAACACCATGCTTGGATTTAAACCAAAAATCGATATCGCCAAAGGCAGCAAAGCAGAAGCCGGAAGCGGCCGCATGAATTCCAGTGTCGGCTGTAACCAAGCGCGCGCAGTGGCCGACATACCAATCAACGCACCAAGCGCAATGCCGACCAGCGAGGCTAGCAGCCAGCCTTGAAACATACGTGTCAATGTGGCCCAGGTGTAGGCCAACAACTCACCGTTCACCAAGCCATCACGCAGGCTGGCAAAAGTGGCCTCCGGCGTCGGCAGGAACACCCGACTGATCCAGCCCGCATGGCTGGCCAGCCACCACAGCGCCATGACGACTAGGAAAACCAGTGGCGATTCGGCCCACGACAGCACGCCGGTACCGGCAACACGCGTCGACCTGACGCCAGCCGGCGTCAGCGCCTGCGCGATCACGGCAGAGTTTGTTGTGCTCATGCAGGCACCCCCATCTTGCGCTGAACCCACAGCTCAAGCCGGAGCGCTGCGGCATTGATGATGTAGCCCACCACGCCAATCCAGAACAGCCAAGCCAGCATCATGCCGGGGTCCATGCTTTGCTGTGCAATCATCATGGCGTACCCCATGCCGTTGGGATTGGCGGCCACTTCAACGGTGACCGCCACCACCAGCGCCACCGACACACCAAGGCGCATGGCCACAAACAGGCGCGGCACGATGGCCGGCAGGATGATCTTGAAGGCGCGCTGAAAAGGACTAAGGCCCAGCACATGACTGACCTCAAGCAGGCGCGGCTCGACCTGCAGCACGGCTGCCTGCGTCAAAATCATCAAGGGCCAGAAGCAGGCAAAAGCGACGATTGAAAATTCCAGCGCAAGACCAAAGCCAAAAACGAGCATGGCTAAAGGAATCAGCGCAACCGAAGGCACAGGCCGGAACACTTCAATCGAGAAAAACGTCATGCGTGCCGTGCGTTTTGACAAGCCAAGCACAAGACCCAAGGTGATTCCCAGTACAGCCGCAAGCAGCAGACCCAGCGCCGCAGCGCCCAGCGTGAAAGCGGTTGCGCTCCAAAGCGAGCCGTCCATCAGCGCCATAGCAAAAGCCCTTGCAGCAGCGGTTGGCGGGGCAATCGCATCGCTGTTTTTGCCGATGGTCCGGGCATACCATTCGTAACCACCCAGCGCGATGATGGGAAAGCACCACGGGCGTAAGTAGCTTAAGACACGCTCAATCATGGCTATGCTCGATAAAGGCAAACAGCTCGCGCCGCAGCTTTAGAAATTCCGGATGCTCCTTGGTGCTGAGCTGGTCGCGCGGACGAGCAATCTTCACATCCATCATGCGTGCCAAGCTGGGCCGTCCGGGACCAGGATTGGCCTGTAGCGCAATCACCCTGTCGCCAAGGTAAATCGCTTCTTCGAGGTCGTGCGTGACGAAAAGTACCGTCAGGCTTTCGTCTCGCACGAGGCGCGCCAGCTCGTCCTGCAGATTCTGGCGCGTGAGCGCGTCCAGCGCACCAAACGGCTCGTCCATCATTAGCACCTCAGGCTTTTGCGCGAGACAGCGTGCAATCTGCACCCGCTGCTGCATGCCACCCGAAAGCTGCACGGGAAACTTGTCGGCGTGTT
>CANFIC010000427.1 GCA_947446685.1 Burkholderiales bacterium | reverse complement strand
TAGCCACCACGCTCAAAGGAGCCTTGATCGTGGGAGCCAGAAGCTTTACGGGCAATCCATACGGCGGCCACACCCTGAACGAACAAGTCGAGCAAGCCAGCATCTTGATGCAGGCCACCGGATTGAAGCCCGAAACCGTCTACATCGACCTGGGCTACCGGGGCGTGGACAAGGACAACCCCGGCATCGACATCAAGCACCGCGGCAAATTCAAATCGATGACCGATCAAGAAAAGAAGATGCTCAAACGCAGACAAGCCATCGAGCCCATCATCGGCCACTTGAAGAGCGACCACCGGATGAATCGCTGCCACCTGAAAGGCTCACTGGGCGACAGTCTGCACGCGGTGCTGTGCGCTGCGGGCTTCAATATCCGGTGGCTGCTGCGCATGATTATCAAAAAGGGCATCGGCCTTTTTTTGCGGCTGCTGCAGGCAGCGGGTTTGACCGATTTGCAGCGCAAATTACGCCAGATTTTGACCGTGAATCCGACCAACTCCGTATCGATGAACTGGGCGATAGGCTGAAAGTGAATTTTTCAGGGCCGACTAATTAAGCGCATGCGCTAAGGTAATATTGCGCACGTTAAGTATATACAAGCTGCCCGTATTTACTAAGGGCGATGTGGCTGTACTTGCGAACCCGCCGACATGCTGGCCAAACTCTCAAGAAGGAAAGAGGTCGCGCAGTCAGAATTTATGCAGATCCTCAGCTCCGCCAGCATGAGCATCCAGTTCACCACTGTCGGGAATCAGGCCTGTCGAGCCGGCGTAATCTGGAAACGAGGTTTGTAATCGGACTGCGAGCTTGCTGATTCGAGAATACCTAGGCAAACCTCCGTTGTCGCGCGCGCCCATTCTCCGCTATGCACCGGCGCGTGACCATCAATAACGGCCGCACACAACTCGTCGATCACTTCTTTGCGCGGTAGCAGCGGTGGCGTCAGCGTTTCAAAGCTGCGCTTTTCATCTGCAAAGATCTCAATCCCGCTGGGTGTGGGACGCAGGTCTGCCTTGTCGCAACTGATTACGATGTGGCCGAAATGCTGGTGCGCCATATCCGCTTGCAGCTCTGTAGATGGGGTGTAGTGGATGCCGCCGTAATTGCGCTGCGCCTTCAGCGCCGCTTCTTTTACAACAGATTCGACATTCAGCAGCCGTTTACGGGCCGCCCCGTAGTCTGCAGGGTCCTTGCTCTGTCCTGATTCTCCGATGTTGTCCATCAGCAAGTCGCTGTCGTAATGACCGTATCCGCTGTAAGTTGCGCTGCAAAACGCACCGCCTGCAAAGCCCAGCAGAGCGCTGTAGGCGCCCTCGGTCGGCCTAGTTTGATCCCATGCGCCGGTATGCGCTCGCACGCTATTTACAAGGCCGCCACCCAGCAACCTTACGATGTCAATCTGGTGCGCCGCCTGGCTGTGAACCACGCCGCCGCCGGCCAGCGTGTCGAGTTCTTCCGGTCTGCGCGGGCGATACAAGAAGTCGGTGAAATCCATTGCGGTGATCATACGAACGCGTCCAAAAATGCCACTGGCCATCAGTTGTCGTAGGCGTTGTATGGGTGCGTCGAAACTGTGGCTCGGCCCAACCACGAGGTTTACTCCAGCCGCATTGGCAGCATCAATCATTCTCGTGCATTCGTGCACCGTGATTGCCATTGGCTTTTCAACCAGTACGTGCTTACCATACGCTGCAGCCAAGCAAACATGATCCGCATGAAACTGGTGCGGTGTCGCGATGTAGATCGCATCGACGCCGGGAGCGGCGCAGAGCCCTTCAATCGATTCATAAGTGGGCTCGCCGAAATCAGACTCAAACCTTGCGCGTGACGCCTTGATTGGGTCGGTCGCGCCTACTAACCGGATGCGATCATCGTGGATGAAGGTCGGAAGCATGATGGTAAAAGCGCGTCCTAGGCCAGCGATGCCAAGTCGGAGTGGTAATCTTTTCATCTGTAAGGTGTTTCCTATTTTTTAATGTGATGCGTAAACGCGCACAGAACTTGATACAGGTTGGCACTCTGACAAGCGCCGCAATGCATGGCTATAAACCCAAGCTCGAAGAGTCGCAGCCCAGCCCTTGACATCCGCAACGTTAACCGAATACAGTCTAAGTAATGTTAGTCGTCTAATAATAAATAATCAAGACCGAAAGCAAATACCGGTATCGGTAAACTGGATATATCAAGATGTTGACACATGAAAAAAATGAACTCCTCACGCGAGTCGGACCCGGTACAGCTATGGGAAATTTATTACGCCGATACTGGATGCCTGTCGCGGGGGCATCCGAGTTCGAAACAAGATCGATCAAGCCAGTACGGTTGATGGGGGAGGACCTAGTTCTTTATAAGGACCGGAGTGGCACCATGGGACTCGTTGATCGCCACTGTGCGCATCGCCGCGCGGACCTTGCTTTTGGTATGGTGGAGCAGTGTGGCTTGCGCTGTAGCTACCACGGCTGGCGATTTGACGAAGCTGGTAAATGTGTAGAACGGCCTTTCGAGGACATCTGCATTCCAAGTAACAAAGGTTTGGACAGAATTTCGCTCAAGGCATATCCGGTAAAAGAAAAGGGTGGGTTGCTGTGGGTATACATGGGACCGCAACCCGCGCCGCTGCTGCCGGACTGGGATGCTTTTTCATGGGATAACGGTTTCACTCAAATCGTCCTTTCAGAGGTGCCCTGCAACTGGTTTCAATGTCAGGAAAACTCGATTGACCCAGTCCATTTCGAGTGGATGCATGAGAACTGGGGCAAGCGCCTACGCACTGGTGACACCTCGCTCAGTCCTACGCATCTAAAGCTTGCATTTGAAGAGTTTGATCACGGTTTTGTGTACAAACGGGTAAAGCAAAATAGCACAGAAGAGGATGATTCGTGGACCATCGGCCGTGTTTGCCTATGGCCTAACGGATTTTTTCTTGGCGAGCATTTTGAATGGCGTGTGCCAATCGATGACGAAAACACATTAAGCGTGACTTGGAAATACACTCGTGTACCGAAAGAGCGCGAGCCTTACGTACAAAAATCAATCCCAACCTGGAACGGACCGATCAAGGATGCCGACGGAAAGTGGATAGACACCCATGTAATGAACCAAGATTTTTTGGCTTGGGTTGGGCAGGGTGTAATCGCTGATAGGACGATCGAGCATTTAGGCGCCAGCGATCGCGGCATCGTCGCGATACGCCGCCGGTTTTTCGAAGAGCTCGAGACCATCGCGGCGGGCGGCGAAGCAAAAGGTATCTTCCGCGACCCGCAAAAAAATATACGCATTGAGCTACCGATGGTTTATCGCGAACAGGCTATTAAGAGTCATTCTTTAAACGAAATCATGGCCCATCCCACATTACGGCTATTCTATGGTTCATACGTTTTTCAGGCTGGTCAGCCCGAGTCTGTGCGTCAGCAAGTCTCGGAAGCGATGGGGTTT
>CANFIC010000426.1 GCA_947446685.1 Burkholderiales bacterium | reverse complement strand
TGACGGCTCCGACCGCGCCGCAGAACGCCGCACCTGTCAGGCCCAGATGCAGCCACCAACTGGCGGCCAGCGGTGAAGTTCCTGCCAAGGCCAGCAACGCGGCTACGCCGAGCCCGGCGCCCGATGAAGCACCGAGCAGATAAGGGTCGGCCAGCGGGTTGCGGAACAGCCCTTGTGCGACCGCACCGGCCAGTCCCAGCAGCGCGCCGGCCAGCCAGGCGCCGCTCGAGCGAGGCAGCCGGATCTGCCAGAGGATTTGCTGCTGGACCGGGTCGGCTCCGACCAGCCAATCGAGCGAAAAACCGCTGCTGCCGACGACGACGCCGAGCAAGCCCAGCAGCCAAGCGATCGACAGCAGGGCAAGCATGAGGCTCAAGGGTTTGCTGCTGCTGTTCATGGCTTGCCTCTTATGTCACTCAGGCAGCGGGCCATCGCTTGTGCAGCTTCTGCCATGCGCGGGCCGGGGCGCCCCATCAAGTCGGACAAGGCCGAGTCGAACTGGCAGACATGCTTGTCGCGCAAGGCCCGGATGCCCTGCCAACCGGGGCGGCTGGCCAGATTTTCGGCTCGGCCTTGGGCGATCATGATGACTTGCGGGTTGGCTTGAACGATGAATTCAGGGTTCAGTTTTGGGAAGGGTCCGAGCGCCTTGCCAACGATGTTCCTGGCGCCAAGGCGGGTCAGCATTTCGCCGATGAATGAGGCTTCGCCGGCCGCATAGGGCGCGCTGTCGACTTCGTAGTAGACGGTCAAGCCCTTGGAAGCAAGCGGCACGCTGGCTGCTGCCAGATTGACCGCAGCATCGATTTGCTGCCAGATCTTCAGTCCATCTTGCGTGCCCAGCAACTCGCCGAGCTTCAAGAGCACGCGCTTGACGTCGGCCTGACGGGTCGCTTCCAGCACCATGACCTTGAGGCCCAGCGCAGCCAGCCGCTCATGCACGCGCGACGCGGGTGACAGGATCACGACATCGGGCCTCAAGGCGACGATCGCTTCGATCTGGAGGTCGTCAAGGCCACCCAGTTTGGGCAGCTTGTTGACCTGCGCCGGAAAGTCGGAGTAGCGGTCAACACCGACCAGCCGTTCGCAAGCCCCAAGCGCACAGACGGTCTCGGTCAGCGAGGGCAGCAAGCTGACGATGCGGCGCGGCGATTCGCTGAACCGCTGCTGGTGACCGAGGTCATCACTGATGCTGAACCCTGCCGCCATGGCGATGCCAGGCTGCGCGAACAATGCCGCAGCCAGCATCAAGCCATTGGCGATCTTGGTGGCAGCGTTGGGCATCAGATCTCTTATAGCGCCGGGCTGTAGCGCAGGCCGACCATCACGGTCCGCGGCGCCTGGGCAAAGCCACCCGCGGTCTGGTAAACGCGGTTCAGGGCATTGTCCAGATTCAGCTGCAAGCGCAGCTTCGGCGTCAGCGGGCAATGGGCGTCGAAGTTGAGCAATCCGTAGCCGGCCAGTGGCAAGGTATTGGCGGCGTTGTCATAGCGCTGACCCGACAGCTGCAGTCCGGCACCGAACTGCCAGTTCGCCACCGGCATCGCGGCATGCAGCGTGCCATATTGCCTGGCACGGCGCGCCAGCAGCAGCCCGGTGCTCAGGTCCTTCGGTGCTTGCAAGTCGAGCGTTCCGGAAAGGTGCAGATTGCCCGTCTGCGTGCTGGCAGCCAGACTCAGCCCCTGCAACAAACCGGCCTGCACATTGCCATAGCAGCCGCCGTAGTCCGAGAAGAACGCGCAACTGTTGGTCGAGCCACTGAAGTCGATCAAATTGCTGATCAGGTTGCGATAGGCGGTGACCGACCATTCGGTGCCCCGTCCCTCATACCTGAGCCCGAGCTCCCGGTTCTGGCCCGATTCGGCTTTCAAGGGTCGGACTCCTGGCATTCCCAAGTTCGGTCCCAGGCCGCTGCCTTGCTGATAAAGCGTCGGCGCACGAAATGAACTACCGGTCGAGGCAACCAGGCGCAGCCCATCGGTCATGCGGTAGCCGATGCCGAAGCTGCCGGTGTTGGCGCTGCCGAATTCGGAGTCCTGGTCATGCCTGGCATGGGCTTGCAGATCGAAGCGGCCGCTCGTCAAAAAATAGCCCAGCGTTGCGCCGTTTTCAGCCCGGCTTGCCCTGGAGCCACCGGCCGCGGTGAAGCCGGGGCTGTTGAGCGAGTCTTCCTTGCGCTCCAGCACGAACAAAAGCCGCTGTTCTTCGGTGAGTCGCCAGTTGCTTTCCATTGCGTAGCTGCGAATGCGGGTTTCGGCCCGGTAATCAAATACCGGCAGGTTGTAGTTCACGTCGGCTTCGCTGTAACTCAGCTGGCTGTTCAAGGCGGCCGACCATTGCCGATGCCAGCTCAATTTCCCGACCTTGTTGTCCTCGATGGCATGACCGATCGCGCCACCCCCTGCGGCCATTTCAGCATCGAGATGACTCACCAGGCTGATCAATTCCAGCCGGTCTTGCGGACTCAGTTGCAGGCCCAGGCGAGTACTCCAGTTGTGCTTTTGATGGCCGACATCGCCCGGCGTGGCATAGTAATTTTTCTTGTCCGGGACCAGCACGAAGCCGCGGCTTTGCTCGGTCGAGGCAGCCACGGCGTAATCAAGAATCCCCTGGCTGCCGCGCAGATTTCCGTCAATCCGATGGGTGCCCAGGCTGCCTGTCGACAGGCCCAGTTGCAGCTGGGTCTTGGCATTGCCCTTGAAGGTGAAGATCTGGATCACGCCACCGACTGCGTCCGAGCCGTACATCGCGCTGGCCGGGCCTTTGACGATTTCGATCCGTTCGACTTCGCTCAGCGGAATCGATTCCCAGGGCGCGCCGCCGGTCGCTTGCGAATCGATGCGAACGCCGTCGATCAGCACCAGGCTGTGACGCGTTTCTGCGCCCCGGATATAGAGAAAACTGACCGAACCGGGGCCGCCATTGCGGGTCATTTCGACGGCGCCGCTATTGCGCAGCAAATCGTCAATGCCGCCAAAAGCCTGCCGCTCGATGTCGGCTCGGGTGATGACGGTGACGTCGGCCAGCAACTCGCTGAGTTTCAGCGGTGATCTGGCTGCGGTGACGACGACCGGATCCAGTTTGGCCGGGTTGGATTGAGCAAAAGCTCGGGCATGCAGCAAGCAGCCGAACAGGGCCAGGGAAGCTGCCACGGTCGTGGTCAGTCCGGGGCGTGCGAAACGCCGGTAAGCAAGGGTCATTGAAGAAAGCAAGCAACAAAGCAGCCGAGCGCCAGTTTCCCGCAGGCGCTCGTGAAACGATCGGCCATTTTGCTGGCCGATCACTTTGTTGGCCGGTATCCGGGCTGGTGGATCTGACCTTTGAGTCCTTCCCAGCGTTCAAGGAACGCCAGTGGAGCGAGTACAAAAGTTGGAGCTTCGAAAAGCTCTATCCACTTACCGTTGCGGGGACAGCTCAGGTTGGGATTGATCCGCTGG
>CANFIC010000425.1 GCA_947446685.1 Burkholderiales bacterium | reverse complement strand
CGAATGCGATCGAGGTGCTTGGAAAGAAGCCAAGCCACATCTGGGACGGGCCAAGCGCTGTGGCAAACGATCAAGCAATCACAAAAATGATCTGGGCTCCCGGAATCGACGACGGTTATGTCCCGCAGGGCATGACTTGGGCCGACGGCGCGGTCTATCTGTCTGCCTATCGAAGCACCGACCCAAAAGTCGATCGGGGCCCCTGCCGGATTTTCAAGGTCGACCCGGAAAGCGGCAACACGCTTGGTCAATTCGATCTGCCTGCGGATTGTGGGCACGCGGGTGGACTTGCGTACGCCGGGAAGGGGCTCTTGATCGCTGCGGATACGCGCCGGCTCTACAAGATTGACATGGCTGCGGCATTCGCACCGGGAAGTTCGTCGAACGCAGTCACCGCCACGGTGAGCTTGAGTGGAGAACTGAAGGGATCGTTCGTCGACTTTGACGGCGACTCCTTGTTTATCGGCTCCTACGAGAAAGACGCAACAAAGGCCAAAGGGCATTTCCTGCCTCTAACGGTTTTCGATACGCACAACGGCAAGACGGTCAACGAAACTGCGGCCAGCCGATCGATAGCACTTCCTCCAGAGGCTCAAGGCGCTGCATTCGACAAAGCCGGCAATCTCTGGATAAGCGCCAGCGGAAGCCGGTTCGGCCAATTGTCACGACTCGACAGCAAGACCGGCCAAACCCTGTTGAGCTTCGAGATGGTCATCGGCATGGAAGACATCGCCTTCGATGATGAAGGTCGGCTGTGGTCGGTCTCGGAAGCCGGGTCCTTGCGCTGGCAAAAATGGAGCAAGACGTTTCCAGTGCTTTTCCGGGTCGACCCAGGCAAACTGAAGTAGACCCGCGGCGAGCAAGGTCAGACCCTAGCGGCCGGGTTCGGTTGGAGGGCGTCCTGCCAGCAACCGTTCCTGCTCAGCCGCTGGTACCCAATCGCTCGGCAATGGCTGCCGCCAACAAGGCATCGGCCTGCAGCAGCGCCGCCTGACGCTCGTGCAGCTTGCGGCCATCGGCCTCGGCACTTGCCTGCCGCGAAAGCAACATCGCGTCCATGCTGCGCCGCGACGGGCTGCCGACAGTCTGCTTCATCTGCACATTCAAAGCCGGGTCCATCGCGCCTTGCACCTGCGCATCGGTCAGGCCGACGCCATGCCCCAGCACCTCCATGGCAACCGCCTCGACATGTTGCGCACGGATGTCCAGCGGCCGCAAACCGCGCTCCAGTGACTGGCGCACCAGCGTGGCGATGACGCCGTAGGCCGAACGGAACGGCAGGCCGGCCTCGCGCGCCAGCAGGTTGGCGATTTCGGTGGCCCCGGAAAACTGGCCCGCGCAGCTGACCAGCATCGCCTCGCGGCGCGGGTCGGCCGCATCGATGACACCGCGCATCACATTGACCACCGCTGTCGCGTCCTCGAACGCGGCATAGGCCGGCACAGTGATCTCGTAGCTCATGTCACGCGAATGGCCGAAGGTCGTGCCCTTCACAGTCGCCAGCACGCCCATCAAGTGGCCACTGACGCGCGCCGAGCGCGACCGCACGGCCTCGATGAAATAGCCCGGGTTACGCTTCTGCGGCATGATGCTGCTGGTGTAGCCATAGGAATCTGGCAAGTCGATCATGTCGTACTCGGACGTGACCCAGAGGATGAACTGGTCCGCCACCCGCCCCACGTTGCCGCACAGGATGGCCAGCGCCGAGACCGCCTCGACGATGTAGTCGCGCGAGGCCACGGCGTCATAGGAGTTCTCGACGATACCGTCAAAACCCAGCAGCGCGGCAGTGCGCGAGCGGTCCAGCGCGAAACTGCTGCCGGCCAGCGCGGCAGCGCCCAGCGCATTCAGGTTGGTTTCGTCATAAGCGCTCCACAGGCGCCGCATATCGCGCGCAATGGCGTCATGAAAGGCCAGCAAGTAATGCCCGTAGGTCACCGGCTCGGCATGTTGCATATGGGTGTAGCCCGGCATCACCGTTGCCGCATGGGCCTCGGCCTTGTCCAGCAGCATGCCCTGCATTTTGCTGACATCGGCCAGCAACGCGAGCAGCTTGGAGCGCGTCATCATGCGCGCCGCAGTGGCGTACAGATCATTGCGGCTGCGCCCGGTATGCATACGCCCGCCGAGCGCGCCGGTGCGCTCGGTGATGAAGCGCTCCATCTGCATATAAAGGTCAGTGTTGGCGTCGGCAACCAGGCCTTGCTGTCCCGCAGCCTCCAATTCGACCAAGGCGCGCAGCAGGTTTTGCCCATCGGCCGGCGCGAGCAGGCCGGTCTCGCCGAGCATCAGCACATGCGCTTTGTGGATCTTCAGATGCACCTCGAAGTAATCGGCCATGCCGCTCAGGAACGGCGCCATCACGTACTGCACCACCTCGGGTGCCTTCTGCTCTGATATCAGTCGACCGGACATGAGAATCCTTCCTTATTCCTCGATGCCGGCGCGCGCGGCGACGCGGCGCAACACGGCCAGATTGCGGCGCATGAAGGCGTCATATTGCGCGCCATCCATATAGCCGGGGTCGGAGCCGACTTTCTTCAGGTCGTCCTTCACTTTCGGGTCGTTGAGGGCCTTGTCGAAAGCATCGCGCAGGATCGCCAATTGCTCCTTGGGCACTTTGGCGCTGGTGACGAAACCATCGAATGATGAATAAGAAGCCTCCGCCAGGCCGAGCTCCTTGATGGTCGGCACGTCGGGCAGGTCGGGGTCGCGCTGGTCGCCGGTGATGGCCAGCGCGGTCAGCGCGCCGGATTTGACGTTGGTCTTGGCGGTCGGGATGGTCACCACGGCCAGGTCGGTGTGCCCGCCCATCGCCGACAGCATGGCCTTGGCGCCGCCGTCGAACGGCACATGGCTCATCTTCACGCTGGCAGCCTGACTCAGCAGTTCGCCATACAGATGGCCTGGGCTCTTGACGCCCCAGGAACCGAAGGTGATGGTGTCAGGCTTGGCGCGCGCCTCGACGAGCATGGCGTCCAGCGTGGCGAAGCGACCCGTCTTCGTCACCACCAGCAAGGGGTTGACTACCGCGCGGCCGATTGAGGCGGCTTCTTCGAGCGCATAAGGCGGCTTGCTGCCGACGGCCAACAGCGGCCCGAAATTGGAATTACCCCCGGTGACAATCTTGTAGCCGTCGGTACCGGCCAGCACGTACTTGGTGCCAATTGCGCCAGATGCGCCGGGCTTGTTGACGATCACCACCGGCACCTTGAGCAACTCGGCGACACGCTGGCCAACGATGCGCGCCATGGCGTCCGTGGAGCCGCCGGGGCCATAGGGCACGACGAGTTCGATCTGGCGGCTTGGGAAATCCTGCGCCACGGCATTGCCCAGCGCCAGCAAGGCCGCGACCAGCAGGCTCAGGGGGCGGATGGCGCGAAACGAGGAACAGCGGGGCTTGCCGACTGGCAGACGGATGGACATCGCGAATCTCCTG
>CANFIC010000424.1 GCA_947446685.1 Burkholderiales bacterium | reverse complement strand
GTCAGATCCTTTGGCAACTTTGGCAGGACGAAACTGGCGGGGCGATGATCGAAGCCAAATTCATGGTGGCCGAGCCATTTCATATAGGATCGGGCGAATGGGTCGGTGGCTTGTGCTGCGCAGAAGTGTTGGTGCTGGCGAAACGATGACCGGGCGGTGTCGATTGGATTGCGAAAGACGACTAGAACCGTGGCCGTTGGATCGGCACAAAGGCTGGGCCGGCGCGACAGGTTGTTGTTGTTCTTTGACAGGTAGCGGCGGAGCTTGGCGGCCTTTCCGCCTGGCCTTGTCCTTGGGTTGGCGATTAAGGCTCGATAGTCGGCAAAATCGGCCATCAGTTCGTCGCTGAGTCGGCCGTTTTGGACGTTCGGTTTGTCGAGCTTTGGATCTCTGAAAGTGCGCCAGAAGACTTCTTCGAAGGATTCCGGGCTGTCGAGGTCGATCCAGAGGCCGTCGCCATGCGCTCGCTCGGTGCGCTGTGTCTGCTGTGGCAGGCGGCTGGTGATCTGGCTCCACAAGTTCGGGGCGAGCACGAAGGGCATGTCGCGATAGCTGAGCGATTTAAAGTCGTCGATCTGGTCCAGGATGCGGAGCAAGATCGTGGTGCCTGAGCGTGGCATTCCGCAGACGTAAACCGCGCCTGCAGCCGGGTCCGCCAAGGGCGGGCGTGCTGGCAGGAAAAAATGGCGCTCGAGATCAAACGACAGGGTGCGCACGATCTTTGGCCCTAAGGCCAGCCAGTGCAGCCAGCGCTGCAGCGGGCTGTAGCCGCGGGCTTGGTTCGCTAGGTTCAGCGCGACGGGCTTGTCACTTCGGAATCTTTTGCGCCGAACGAGCCACCAGAGGCTGGCGGTTAGCGATGAAAGGCCAAGGTAGGCCGATTGATTCGACTGTTGCCATTCAAGAATCCAGGGTGGAAAGGCTGCAAGCGCAATCAGCAGGAGCATCAGCGTCAGCGCGATCAGGCCGAATTTCATGGAATGAAAGCCGCTGCTGAGTAGTGTTGCTTGCCGAGCGTCGTCGCTTGTTGCTGAGCGAAATTTCATCCAGCTGGCTTTGATGATGTCCAGTTGCTTGGCAGCCCAGGGGTTAGACAAACACCTGAGGCAGATCTCTGCCAAGCAAGGCCCGGCCGCCATTGCGGCAGCCCAGACGACGATCATTTCTTGATGGTCCTGAGGTAGCGGATCAGCTTTTTGAGCGGGTACCAGATCACCCCGACCACCAGCATCACCAGCCCGGCAAAGATGCCAAGGATCGCGGCCGCCGCGCCGGTTCCCAAGCCCGGGCCGATGTAGGCGGCGGCAGTTGAGGTGTAGAGCAGCATGGCGAGGGCGATTGCGCCGCTGAGTAGTTTTGGAGTTTTGATCATTTGAGCGGCTTGCACGATGGGTGTGGGCGGCTTGGTTGCCGGTTATTGGTTTGGCCCGGGATCTTTTGGGAATTGATGGGTGGAATCTCGATTGTTGGGGCAGGGTCGCATGCTCCGGGACCCGGCGATTGATGCCTGTCAGCCGATAGAAATCCAGGGCGATTCGATGCTCAGATCGGGGGGGGCAAAGATCGCAAATTTAGGTTGGGTGAGTTGGGCGAGGCGCAAAGCGTCGTGAATGTGGCCAGCTTGACCGATTGATTCCCGCATTCGGCCCGGTGGGCCATCCATGCGGGCTACTTTTGGCCAGGTTTCGGTCGGCGCCAACAACGTGCTTACGTCAAGCGAGCACCACGATATTCCGGCCAGTGGTGCGAAAGCGAGAAGGCTTGCGCACCCTGGGGCGGTGGCGTTCATGCAGGGTTTGTTTGCCTGAGTGACGACGCGCTTGTGGTGCTCGCAGAACTGCGCGGATCGAGGGTCAGGTCTTGCTTTCAAGCAAAGGTCTTGCCATTGCCGAACCTTAGTGGGAATTTGATTGATTGCAAGACCTGGGTTTCAAAATTCGGAAAACTTGCATCGCCGGCGGTGACGACTTGGTCGCGATGGGCCGGAATTGCTCAGAACACCCCCCTAGACGATGCGACCCTGTTATGTAGTCATGTCGCGACTACAATGTGACGGCCTGAACCGTTCCCGGAGAATCGCCATGAGTACTTCCGCCGACACCTACGTCCGCGCCCGCATCGACACCAACACCAAGGAGCGCGCCGCTGACGCGCTGGAAGCAATGGGACTGTCCATCTCTGACGCTATTCGCTTGCTGATGCTGCGCATTGCAGATGAGCGCCGGTTGCCCTTCGAGGTGAAGGCCCCCAACGCGACCACGCGCAAGGCCATTGCCGAGCTTGAGGCCGGCAATGGCAAGCGTTTCGCCAGCGTTGATGACCTGATGGCAGACTTACCTACGGTCGATTGAACGCGCCACAACATTCAAACGCGACTACAAGCGGGAGGCCAAGGGCCAGCACCGTATTACGCTCGATAACGATTTGAAGCCTGTTCTTATTGCGCTAGTGACCGACCAGCTGCTTGACGCCAGATACCGTGACCACGACCTAAGCGGCGATTGGGCAGGCTACCGGGAATGTCACGTCAAGCCCGACCTGCTGCTGATCTATCGCAAGTCGGATGCCGGTATCCTCAGGCTGGCACGGCTTGGCTCGCACAGCGAGCTTTTCGGTTGAGACCAGCCGCCTTGATTCGGCCAGAGCGGACGCCGATCCGATAACCGCTATTCGTTGGGCGAGCCATTCAGGAGCATTCAGGCGGGTCACATTCAGGCGGGTCAGGTCTTGCTTTCACGCAAAGGTCTTGCCATTGCCGGTGAACCCATGAGCGATTTTTTTCACCCCAAGCTGCAGGCCGTTGAGGCCTTGGCATCGTATCGGCTGCGCACGACGTGGAGCATCGGCGAGGTGCTGGACGTCGATGTCGAGTCAGTGCTGCGCGGCACAACTGCGTTGACCAAGCTGCTCGAGACCGAGGGTCTTTGCCGAGGCGCACCTTGCCGAGTGGGGCCAGGGCATTGAATGGTTCGATGCCGAGCTGGGCGCGGATAACGTTTATGCCTGGGCCAAGGAACAAGCGGGCGAAGTGAGTCACCAGATGTTCGACACCTGGATGCATCGAAACGGCCTGTCATTGAGCACAGCAGCGGATGCCTTGGGCATCAGCCGTCGCATGGTGAGCTACTACCGCACAGCGCACAAGTCGATTCCCAGAGCGATCTGGCTGGCTTGCTTGGGCTGGGAGGCCACCATGCCTAAGCCCAAGACCTTGCCGCTTGCGCTGCCAACGGCCAGGGAATACGTGGGTATTTCGGTCCATCGTGACCGGCCGTTTCGGCATCGGGGCGATCGGGGTCAGGTCTTGCTTTCACGCAAGGGTCTTGGCATTGCCGAACCTTAGTGGGAATTTGATTGATTGCAAGACCTGAGTGCGCCGGATAAACCGGTAAGGAGTAAAGGGTGCAAGTCCCTCACGACAAAGAAGTAGCGATTCATGTTGTCC
>CANFIC010000423.1 GCA_947446685.1 Burkholderiales bacterium | reverse complement strand
TTCAAATTATCCAGGCCGACCACCTGATCGCCGCGTGCCAGCAGCAACTGGCTGACATGCATGCCGATGAAGCCGGCCGCGCCGGTGACGAGTACTTTCACGCAATCTCCTGTCGCAATCCATTTCAACTGCAGACAGTTTTGAGCCAGGGGCCGCGCTTGCCTAGCCCTCGTCTGGGTGTAGCGCGGGCGCATTTCGCTCCATAGACTTGACCGCATCACCATCGGCACACCGCCCTGGCGCCACCTCTTTGCGAGACCAGATTCAATGACCCTGCCCTGCATCCACCTGATCGCCGGCGCGCGGCCGAACTTCATGAAAATCGCGCCGATCGTGCGCGCGCTGCAAGCCGATGGGCGCCTGGCTTGGAAGATCGTCCACACCGGCCAGCATTACGACCGCGACATGAACGAGGTCTTCTTCGAAGAGCTCGGCATCCCCGCTCCCGATGTCCGCCTCGGGGCTGGCGGCGGCAGCCATGCCGAGCAGACCGGCAAAATCATGCAAGCCTATGAAGCCCTTTGCGCCGAGGCCAAGCCCGCCGCCTGCCTGGTGGTCGGCGATGTCAACTCGACCCTGGCCTGCGCCATCGTGGCCAAGAAAGCCGGCATCCCGGTCGCCCATGTAGAAGCCGGCTTGCGCAGCGGCGACATGAGCATGCCCGAAGAAATCAACCGCCTCGTCACCGACGCGATCAGCGACTGGTTTTTCGTCACCGAGCCCAGCGCCAGCTACCACCTGCGGCGCGAAGGCAAGGACATGGCGGCGGTCTTCGACGTCGGCCATGTGATGGTCGACAACGTGCTGTACCAGGCCGACAAGCTCGAGTTGATGGACAAGCAGCGGCTGGAAAGCGACGCCTACAAGCGCCGGCATGCCCGCTATGGCGTCGTCACCCTGCACCGGCCCAGCAATGTCGACAGCGCCGCAGCCTTGCAGCGCGTGGCCAGCGTGCTGCGCGAAGTCTCGGCCGACTTGCCGCTGGTGTTCCCAGTGCACCCGCGCACCCGCGCCAACCTCGACCGCTTCGACATCAACCTCGGGCCCGGCGTCACGCTGCTCGGCCCGCAAGCCTATATGTCGTTCCTGCACCTGTGGAAAGACGCCACCCTGGTGCTGACCGACAGCGGCGGCCTGCAGGAAGAAACCACCGCCCTGGGCGTGCCCTGCATCACCATGCGCGAGAACACCGAGCGCCCGGTCACCGTTGAAGAAGGCAGCAACACCCTGGCAGGCACCGACCCCGCCAACATCATCCGCCTGGCCCAGGACAGCATCCAGAACGGCGGCAAACGCGGCCGTCGCCCCGCGCTCTGGGATGGCCAATCCGCGCACCGCATCGTGGCCAAATTAGCGGAAAAGCTCGGGGTTTGAGGGGGGAATTGCCCCGCATTGCGCTGCGCTGCATGGCGGGCTACGGGTTGCAACAAATTGCCCGAACGATGACCGGATGCGGGATCTTCTCGCAGCCCGCTGGGATGGCCCGTCGGGCCGAATGCGGGAACCGCGCCAGGCAAACAAACCAATTCCGCACTCCGACCGGCGGCCCTAGGCCGAGCCACCAAACCGGCGGGCTGTGTGCGTCCCCATGTTCCCGGGATGGTGCCAAGCCCCGAACTGAATGACATTGCAAGGGCGCACCCGAATGCAGGCCCCAAGGCCGCCCTCAACCGTCGAACAAGCCCGCCGAGAACTCTGCCCTTGAATAAGTCCAATTCCCAAGCAACCGGCAACTTCAAAGTCACAGCCGAAGCGATGTTCAAAGCGCGCCGGCGTTTGCTGCAGATGCATTTCGAGAGCGGCGTCGGGCATATCGGCGGCAACCTCTCGGCGCTCGACGCGATGCTGATCGTGTTCGGGGAATTTCTTCGGGCAGACGACAAATTCATCCTATCCAAAGGGCATTCGGCAGGCGCTCTGTATATCGCCCTGTGGAGCGTGGGCCGCCTCGGTGACGACGATCTGAAGCAATTCCACAAGGACAACACATTCCTCGCCGGGCACCCGCCCGCAGCGGGCATTCCGGACATCCCGTTTGCCACAGGCAGCCTCGGCCATGGGCTGTCGCTGGCCGCTGGTACGGCGCTGGGCATGCGCCTGAATGGCAATGATGCCCGCGTCTATTGCCTTACATCGGACGGCGAATGGCAGGAAGGATCGACCTGGGAGGCCTTGATCTTTGCTTGCCACCACAAGCTGTCCAACCTGGTCGTGCTGGTGGACCACAACGGCCTGCAAGGCTTTGGCTCGACCGCCGAAGTGGCATCGATGTCACCGCTCTGGCACAAGCTGCAAGGCTTCGATGTCGACCTCGAAGTGATCGACGGCCACGACGCCGACGCCATCCGCCACGCGGTGCAACGAACGACCCACCGACCCCATTTCATCGCCCTGCGCACCGTCAAAGGCAAAGGCGTCAGCTTTTTGGAAAACCGCATGGATTCGCATTACCTGCCATTGAACGAAGCGCAGTTCCAGGCCGCGATGGCTGAGCTGGCATTGCCATGAGGCTGCAATTTTGCGAAGCGATGGTCGCTCAGTCGGCCAACCCGGCGATGCTGTTCCTCACCGGTGACCTGGGCTTCATGGCGCTGGAGCCGCTGCAAAACGCCATGGGCCAGCGCTTCATCAATGCAGGTGTCGCCGAGCAGAATATGGTCACCGTGGCGGCCGGCTTGTCGCGCCAGGGCTTTGCTGTCTGGGTCTACAGCATTGCACCTTTTTGCTACGCCCGCCCGTTCGAGCAAATCCGCAACGACATCACCTTCCACAAGTTGCCGGTACGTCTGGTGGGCAATGGCGGAGGCTACGGCTACGGTGTGATGGGACCGACCCACCATGCCATCGAGGACTACGGCGTACTGCTCTGCCTGCCCAATATGTCGGTCTATGTGCCGGCGTTCGACGAAGATCTGGCAGCAGTCGTCGCGCGCGTAGCGGGGTCAGATCGCGCCGCCTACCTGCGCCTCGGACGGGGCGAAAAGCCCCAGAACTATGACGTGCCGGCCTATGCGCCCTGGCGGCAACTGACGCAAGGCGGCGGGGCAGTGGTGATCGCGGTGGGGCCGCTAGCGGGCAGCTATATCGGGGCTTTCGAAAGCTTGCCCTTCGAGACAAGACCTCAACTATGGGCAGTGACTGAGTTGCCGCTCGAAATCAACCCGATGCCGACCGAACTTTCAGAACAAATCAAGCAGGCCGGCGTGCTGTGCGTTGCCGAAGAGCATGTACGGCGGGGCGGATTCGGGTCGGAATTGGCCTTGCACATGGCAGCCCGTGGGCAAACGCCTGCCAAGTTCCACCACCTTTTTGCCAGCGCACACCATTTCGAGCGCTACGGCTCGCAGGGCTGGCTCCGGCGTCAATCCCGGCTTGACGTCGACAGCTTGCTGACCTTGCTGGCCTGCGCTTGATATGACCGTTCTGTCCGATCTGCAACTCCATATCCGGGCCC
>CANFIC010000422.1 GCA_947446685.1 Burkholderiales bacterium | reverse complement strand
GGCGATCTCGCCGACCAGGCCCAGGTCATGCGAGATGAACAGCATGCTCATCCGGTGCGTTTCCTTCAACCGTCCGAGCAGTTCCATCACCTGGCGCTGGATCGTTACGTCGAGCGCCGTTGTCGGCTCGTCGGCGATCAACAGCTTCGGGCTGCAGGCCAGCGCCACCGCGATCATCACCCGCTGCTGTTGGCCACCCGACAACTCATGCGGATAGGACTTCAGCCGGCGCTGCGGCTCCGGGATGCCGACCTCGTCGAGCAACTCGCCCGCGCGCGTCAGCGCCTGGCGCCGGCTCATGCCCATATGCCTGATCAGGGTCTCGCAGATCTGCTCGGCGACGGTGAACACCGGGTTCAGCGAAGTCATCGGATCCTGGAAGACACAGGCGATCTCGCGCCCGCGGATGGATTGCAGCTCGGCCGTCTTGGCCTGCAGCAGATCGCGTCCCTGGAACATGATCCGGCCCTGGCGCTCGGCGTTGTCGGGCAGCAAATTCAGGATTGACATTGCGGTAACGCTCTTGCCCGAGCCCGATTCGCCCACCAGTGCCACGGTGCCATGCTCGGGGATGTCAAAGCTGACGCCTTTGACGGCCGATTGATGCTGCATCTGCCCAGCGACGCGGCCCATGCGGAACGAAACTTTCAGGTCCTGGATACTTAAAAGCATGTTTTTCTCAATCAATTCAAGGCAGTCCCGATCCGTAGCCCGCACGCGGCCGCAGGCCGGAATGCGCGGATGGCCCGCGCCTCTCGCAGCCCGGCATGAAACATCATTCCAGGCCTCGCAACTTCGGATCGAGCGCATCGCGCAGCGCGTCGGTGAACAGCGCGAAAGCGGTGACGAACAGCGCCATGAAGGCAGTCACTGCCGCCAGCTGCCACCAGTAGCCGAGGATCAGCTCTGACTGCGACTCGGCCAGCATCGTGCCCCATGACACCTGATCGACACCGACGCCCAGCCCCAGATAGGACAGGATTACTTCGCTCTTGATGAAGCCGACCACATGCAGCGACAACTGCACCAGCGCCACATGCGAGACGTTGGGCAGAATATGTTTGAACATCCGCGACATCTTCGAGGCGCCGATCGCTTCGGCCGAGCGCACATATTCGCGCACCGAATGCTTGATGAACTCGGCCCGGATCAGGCGGTAGATACCGGGCCAGCCGGCCAGCCCCAGGATCATCACCACCGACAGCACGCCGCGGCCGAAAATCACCGCGAAGGCGAAGATCAACAGGATGCCGGGGATGGCGGTGAAGACGTTGTAAAGCCATTCCAGCAAGTCGCCGACGCGGCCGCCGAAAAAGCCCGACAGCGCGCCGAGCACGGTGCCGATGATGGTGGCGACGACCGCCGCCAGCAGGCCAACCATGATCGAGACTTCAGCCCCCTTGATCGCCTTGGACAGCACATCGCGGCCCAGCCGGTCGCCGCCGAAAGGCAAGGTCTCGGCCTTCACCGTATCGACGGTCTTGAACTTGGCCGCGCGTTCGTCCCATTCCTTGTATCTCGGTGCCAGCGGGTCGATGTCGCTGAGGTCGACATTCGGGCCTTTCGGCACAGCGATTGCCCCGGTGGCCTCGGCTGGCGCCGGACCGAGCAGCGTCGGCGGCGCATTCGGCACGCCGACTTCGCTCTGCCAGTCCTTGGCCAGCAGGCCGCTGCTCGAGGTGATCACCAGCAGCAGGAACAGGCCGACGATCACCATCGCGCCGATGCCCACCCGGTCACTGCGCATGCGGCGCCAGCTGGCCGCCCAGACCCCTTCTGATCTGTTGTTGGCCCCGCGTCCGATGTCGTTCACTTGCGCGCTCATTTCAGCACCACCCTCGGATCGACCAGTTTGTAGAGCAGGTCAGTGATCAGGTTCACGACCATGGTCAGGAAGGCGATGTAGATCGCGAAAGCCTGGATCACCGGATAGTCACTGCGGTTCACCGCCAGCAGGATTTCGCGGCCCAGACCGGGGATCGAGAAGAACACCTCGAGCAGGAAGGCGCCGGTGAACACGCCGGGCAAGGCGACCGAGATATTCGTCATGATCGGGATCATCGCGTTGCGCAGCACATGCTTGAGCAAAATCGTGCGCTCGAGCATGCCTTTGGCGCGCGCGGTGCGCACATAGTCATGGCCGATTTCATCGAGAAAAAAGCTGCGATAGAGCCGCGTGTACGGCGCGATTGCCACCGTGACCGCGACCAGCACCGGCAGCGGTGCATAGGTCGTCAAATTGGTCCAGACGCTGTCGCTCCAGCCCTGCACCGGAAACCAGCCGAGCTTGAAAGCGAAGAAATACTGGCCGACGATCACATAGACCAGCAGCGAGATCGACACCGCCACCGTGCTCAGAATCATCACCGAACGGTCGGTCAGGCTGCCGCGCACATAAGCCACACCCAGCGCCAGCGGAATCGCCAGCAGCACTTCGAGGATCAGGATCGGCAGCATCACTGTCAGCGTGGCCGGCAGGCGGCTGGCGAACAGGCCGGCGACCGACTCATTGGTCGCCCAGCTCTTGCCCCAGTCGAAAGTGATGATCTGCCGGATGAAGATCCACAGCTGTTCGAGCACCGGTTTGTTGAGCCCGAGCTGTTCGCGGATCGCGTCGATCTGCTCGGCGCTGGCGTTCAGTCCGCCGAGGATTTCAGCCGGATCACCGCCGAAATACTTGAACAGGAAGAACACCAGCAACACCACGCCGAGCAGGGTCGGGATCATTTGCCACAAGCGTCTAATCAGGTATGCCGCCATCGCTGTCGGGGCTCCGGTATCAAATGGGTTGATTCAACAGATCGGAACCGCGGGCGTTCGTGGCGCGCGGGGTTCCCGGTAAAAGCAGCGCAAGTCTAGTCGAGCCGGCGCGGCGTTCTCATTGATGTTTCCCCTTGAACCGGGCAAAGCCCGATGTTCGGCAGCGGCTGCTGCATTTAGACTGCGCCATTATTTGAAGGGGTGATCTTGTTTCGATCGGGTTTTTTGCAACTGGCGATAGCCGCAATGTTTGTCTTGCCGGCGGCTCAGGCCGAGCCCAAGGTGCTGCGCTATGCCTTCCGGGTGGCTGAGACCGGTTTTGATCCGGCGCAGATCTCCGACGCTTACTCCAAGTCGGTGGCCGCAGGCATTTTCGATTCGCCACTGCAGTTCGAATATCTGACCAAGCCGGCAAAGCTCAGACCGGCGACGCTGGTGGCAATGCCCGAAGTTTCGGCCGACTTCAAGACCTTGACCTTCGAGCTGCAGCCGGGGATCTTCTTCTCTGATGACCTGGCCTTCAAGGGCAAGCCGCGCGAGTTGACGGCGGCCGACTATGTCTATTCGATCAAGCGGCATTACGACCCGCGCTGGAAAAGCCCCAACCTCTATTTGCTCGAAAACGTCAAGATCCTCGGCCTGTCCGAGCTGCGCCGCGAGTTGCAAGCGGCGAAAAAACCCTTTGACTATGCGCGGCCGGTCGCC
>CANFIC010000421.1 GCA_947446685.1 Burkholderiales bacterium | reverse complement strand
GTTCTGCATCGACAACCAACTCGCTGCGGCCTTGCGTGGCGAAACCGCCCGTGGCCTGTTTTTTCGCGGCGTTGGCGCCTTGCCTTTTGGTGCCGAGATCCGGTCGGTGCGCGATTTGATGGCGCGCATGCTGAGCGAGACCGAGCTGCAAACGATCTAGGTCCGGCCGCGCAGGCCCATAGAATCTGCGCAATGACTGCAGCCGTCTCCCCCAAGCCCTTGTGGCCAGGTCTGGTCCTGGCCATGCTCGGCGCGGTGGCGTTTTCGGGCAAGGCCATCATCGTCAAGCTGGCTTACCGCCATGGTGTCGATGCGGTGACCTTGATCATGTTGCGCATGCTGTTCGCCTTGCCCTTGTTCCTGATACTGGCCTGGTGGGCCGGGCGCGGCAAGCCAGCCTTGACAAGGCGCGACTGGATTGTCGTTTTTGGGCTGGGGTTTTCGGGCTATTACCTGGCGAGCACGCTGGACTTTGCCGGCCTGGCCTATATCAGCGCCAGTCTCGAGCGTTTGATCCTCTACCTGAATCCGACCTTCGTGCTGTTTCTCAGCTGGCTGCTGTTCAAGCGCCGCGTCAGCGGGGGGCAGATGATGGCGCTAGGTGTCAGCTATGCGGGCCTGCTGCTGGTCTTCGGTCATGAGTTGCATGCCCAGGGTGCGCATGCGCTGCTCGGCGGCGCCCTGGTGCTGGGCAGCGCTTTGAGCTATGCCTTCTACCTGATCTACAGCGGCGAAGAGGTCCAGCGGCTCGGTGCCTTGCGCTTGACCGGCCTGGCTTCGACGGTGGCTTGTGTGCTTTGCATCGCCCAGTTCATGCTGCTGCGGCCGCTTGATATGGGCTTGGCCGTCGCCCCCGAAGTGATCTGGCTGTCGCTGCTGAACGCGAGCGCCTGCACTTTCGCGCCGGTGCTGATGATGATGCTGGCGATCGAGCGGCTCGGTGCTACGCTCGCGGCGCAGGTCGGCATGGTCGGGCCGATTTCGACGATTTTGATGGGTGTGATGATTCTGGGTGAACCGTTTACGCCTTGGGTGGCGGCGGGCACATTGTTGGTTCTGGGTGGCGTTTGGCTGCTTACAAAGTGGAGATGAAGCAATGGACATGGGACTGAACGGCCGTTGGGCCTTGGTATGTGCGGCCAGCAAGGGCCTGGGGCGCGGTTGCGCCGAGGCGCTGGTGGCTGAAGGAGTGAACGTCGTCATCACCGCCCGCGGTGCCGAGGCGCTCGAAGCCACCGCCGCCGAGTTGCGCTTGCTGAACCCAAGCGTCGAAGTGCGCACCGTGGCTGGCGACATCGCCACGCCCGAAGGCCGCGCTGCCGCGCTGGCAGCCTGCCCGCAGATCGACATCCTGATCAACAACGCCGGCGGCCCGCCCCCAGGCGACTTCCGCAACTGGACGCGCGACGATTGGAATGCCGCGCTGGAAGCCAATATGCTGACGCCGATCGACCTGATCAAGGCGACCGTCGATGCGATGGCCGCGCGTGGTTTCGGCCGGGTCATCAATATCACCTCGGGCGCGGTGAAGGCGCCGATCGATGTGCTGGGTCTGTCGAACGGTGCACGCTCGGGGCTGACCGGTTTTGTCGCCGGCATTGCCCGTCAGCCGCAGCTGGCCGGACGCAATGTGACGATCAACAACCTCTTGCCTGGTGCCTTCGCCACCGACCGATTGAAAAAAACCATGGCCGCTGGTGCTGCCAAGACTGGCCAGACGCTTGAAGCGACGATGGACAAGCGCCGCGCTGCCATCCCGGCGCAACGCTTCGGCAACCCGGCCGAGTTCGGCGCGATCTGCGCGATGCTCTGCAGTACCCATGCGAGCTTTCTGACTGGCCAGAATATTATTCTCGACGGCGGGGGCTACCCCGGCGTCTTCTAGGTTCTGGCGGGGCCTATCCCGGCGTCTTCTAGGTTCTGGCGGGGGTTACTCGGGCGTCTTCTAGGTTCTGGCGGGGGTTACCCCGTCGCCTTGCGCGCGCCGATCGTCGACACCAGGATCCCCGCCGCGATCAGCGCGAAGGCGATGCCGTGGTACCACTGCGGCCATTCGCCCAGCATGGCCGCTGACATCAGCGCCGCAAAGATCGGCGTGAGGTTGCCGAAAATCGCCGGTATCGAGGGGCCGGTTTCGGCCACGCCGATGCCCCAGCAGCGGTAGGCAATCAAGGAAGGGCAGATGGCCACGAAGGCGGCAGTCAGCGCCATCGGCAGCCCCCAGACCACCGGCGGCGGATTGAATGCCTGCTCGATGCCCGCCATCGCGCCAGCGAAGATCACGCCGAACAACATTTGCGCCGCCAGTTGCTCGGCCCAGTTCCAGTCGGGTTTGGCGTCTCCACGCAGCGATGCCGGCGGTCTGGCCAACATCCAGCTGTAGATCGCCCAGCAGAAGATCGCCAGCAGCATCAGCAAATCGCCCTTGACGAACTGCACCTCGGCAATAGCCGAAGGTTGGCCGCGTGTGATCACCAGCACCACGCCAAGCAGTGACGAACCTGCGCCGATCAGTTGCCGCCTGGTCGGATGCACACCAAAAATCAGCATCCCGACCGCCAGCATCGCCACCGGCAGGCCGGACGCGATCAAGGTGATGTTGATCACGCTGGAACTGTGCAGCGCCTGGTACTGCAGCGCGTTGTAGCTGCCCATGCCCAAAAAACCGACGATGGCGAAGTAGCGCCAGCGCTGCAGCAGCGGCGCCGGGTTCGCCAGCAAACGCCAGGCCAGCGGCAACAACAACAACAGGGCCACGCCCCAGCGCATGAAGTTCAGGGCCAGTGGCGGCACGCTCGCTGACATCATCCGCCCGACCACCGCATTGGCAGCCCAGAGCAGCGGCGGCAAGGTCAGCAGCAAGGCCAATCGAGGCGAAATTTTCATGCTTTGTGCACAGCAAAGAATTGGAATTGCTGGCACCATAGCGGAGTTCTTCCCAATTAGCCCAGGATTTCGAATGTCAACTCAAGAAAAAGTCATCCGCATCGAACAGCATGGCGGCCCCGAACTGATGCATCTGGTCGATGTCGAGGTCGGTGAGCCCGGTCCCGGCGAGATCCGCATCCGCCACAAGGCCTGCGGCCTGAATTACCTCGACATCTATCAGCGCCGCGGCGATTACCCGCTGCCGATGCCGCTGAATCTGGGCATGGAAGGTTCAGGCATCGTCGAGGCCGTTGGGGCCGATGTCACCCATCTGCGGGTGGGCGACCGCGCCTCTTATGCCAGCCAGCCTCCCGGCGCCTATTGCACCGCTCGGGTGATGCCGGCGCGGGCCGTCGTGCGTCTGCCGGACGACATCAGCTTCGAGACCGGCGCCGCAATGATGCTCAAGGGCATGACCGTCCAATATCTGCTGCGCCGCACTTTGCCGCAGGGCGGCTTGAAGGCCGGTGACTTCATCCTCTTCCATGCGGCGGCTGGCGGTGTCGGCCTGATCGCCTGCCAATGGGCGCGCGCGCTCGGCCTAC
>CANFIC010000420.1 GCA_947446685.1 Burkholderiales bacterium | reverse complement strand
TGTGATCTTCTTCGAGAGTGACAACCGCTACACGCGGGTCGTCTTCGACGGTGGCGAGGCCTTGATCCGCACGCCGCTGAAGGAGCTGCTGGCCAGCCTGGACGCCGAGCTGTTTTGGCAGGTGCACCGCTCGGTGCTGGTCAACTGCCGCCGCATCGCCAGCGCGACCCGGGTCGACGAGAACACGATGACCTTGACGCTGAAAGGGCGCGAGGAAAAGCTGCCGGTGTCGCGCCAGTTCCAGGGCTTGTTCAAAGGGCAGTGAGGCGCTGCGATCAAGCGGCGCCGGCCGCAGCGCTTCGCCACCGCCTTGCCTGTCCTTTTTCTCGGAGCCTGAGCGCGTGTGATGACATGGGACGCCAGCGCCCCATACACTTCGGCAAAAGTTCCAAGCAAATTCGCACCGTCAACAAGAGCTCCACCTATGCGCCGTTCCAAGCTGCCCCGCCTTGCCCTTGCCGCCGCGTTGCTGTCCGGCGCGTTCGCGCCCGCTGGCGCCCAAACGGCCAACGATGCCCTGCGGGCCGAGATCGAGCGCCGCTCTGGCGAGCTCGCCGGCAAGGTAACCGAGTGGCGGCATGACATCCATCAGCATCCCGAGCTTTCGTTCCAGGAGACGCGCACCGCAGCCAAGGTGGCCGCGCATCTGCGCGCACTCGGCCTCGAGGTGAAGACCAATGTCGGCGGCAATGGCGTGGTGGGCATCCTGCGCGGCGGCCTGCCAGGCCCGGTGGTCGCGCTGCGCGCCGATATGGACGCCCTGCCCATGACCGAACTGGTCGACCTGCCGTTCAAGAGCACCGTCAAGGCGATCTACAACGGCGCGGAAGTCGGGGTGATGCACGCCTGCGGCCACGACATGCACACCGCCATGCTGATGGGTGCGGCCGAATTGCTGACGGGCATGAAGGCCAAGCTCCCCGGCACGGTCAAATTCATCTTCCAGCCCGCCGAGGAAGGGCCACCGATCGGCGGCGCCGGGCCGATGATTGCCGAAGGCGTGCTCGAGAACCCCAAGGTCGACGCGATCTTCGGCCTCCATGTCGGGCCCGAACTGCTCGGCAGCGTCGGCTATCACGGCGGCGCCGCTCAGGCGAGCACCGACAACTTCAAGATCATCGTGCGCGGCAAGCAGACCCATGGCGCGATGCCCTGGACAGGCATTGACCCGATCGTCGTCAGCGCGCAGATCGTGCTCGGCCTGCAGTCCATCGTCAGCCGCCAGATCAACATTTCCACCGCTCCAGGCATCGTCACCGTCGGCGCCATCCATGGCGGGCTGCGCGAAAACATCATCCCCGACTCGGTGGAAATGATCGGCACCGTGCGCGCACTCGATCCGCAGATGCGTCTGGACATCCACCAGCGCCTGCGCCGCACCGTCGAGAGCATCGCGATGGGCGCGGGTGCCACCGCGACCGTGGATCTGGTGATGGGCTACCCGGTACTGGTCAATGACGTCGGGCTCACCGAACGCCTGGTGCCGACGCTGCGTTATGTGGCCGGCGCCGAGATGGTGAAACAGTCCGCACCGATCCTGCCGTCCGAAGACTTCTCGCGTTATCTCGAAAAAGTTCCCGGCAGCTTCTTCGGGCTTGGCGCCGCACCGCGGGGCCGGGATCTGTCGAAGGTCTCGTCCGGCCATTCGCCGTTGTTCGAGGCCGATGACGCCGCTCTGCCGATCGGCATGCGGCTGATGGCAACGGTGGCGCTGGACTTCCTCAGCGGCACGATGAACAAGCCCGCCAAGTAACGCTGCAGCAGGGCCTCGGCAGATTGGTCACAATCGCCGGGCAACCGGACAAACCCATGACAAACCTCCCGCATCCACAATTTGACCAGTTTTACCGTTACGAACCTTTGACCGATTTGCTGCGCGACTATGCCGCAGCCAGGCCCGGTCTGGTGCAGATGCAGTCGATCGGCAAGAGCTACGAAGGCCGCGAGATCTGGATGCTGGTGCTGACCAACCAGGCCACCGGCGCCGATGTCGACAAGCCGGCGTTCTGGGTCGACGGCAATATCCACGCCGCCGAGCTGACCGCCTCGACCACCTGCCTGTACTACCTGCACCAGCTGATGCAGGGTTACGGCGTCGATCCGCAGATCACTTATCTGCTCGATTCGCGCACCATCTATATGGTGCCGCGCTTGAACCCGGATGGCGCCGAGCTGGCCCTGGCCGACCGACCGCGCCATATCCGCTCGTCAACCAAGCCCTATCCCTATGACGAGGAACCGGTGGATGGTCTGACGGTCGAGGATGTCGATGGCGACGGCCGCATCCTCAGCATGCGCGTGCCCGACCCGCATGGCACGTACAAGAAATACCCCGGCGAGCCACGCCTGATGGTGGCGCGCGAGCCGGGTGAATTCGGCGGCGACTATTACCGGCTGCTGCCCGAAGGCTTCATCAAGAACCATGACGGCATCACGGTGCGCATCAACAAGGACCGCGAAGGCCTCGACCTGAACCG
The DNA here is from genome assembly GCA_947446685.1 of Burkholderiales bacterium. Classification (GTDB taxonomy): domain Bacteria; phylum Pseudomonadota; class Gammaproteobacteria; order Burkholderiales; family Burkholderiaceae_C; genus Paucibacter_A. The sequence goes on along the minus strand of CANFIC010000420.1, from coordinate 1,002 downwards.
CAATTTCCCCAGCGACTGGCGCCAGGAATACCAGCAGGTCGGCGCCGGCGCTTTCCCGACCAGCGAGCCCGAGGTGCGGGCGATGGTCGAGTTCATCGTCGCGCACAAGAACATCGGCGCCGCAATCAGTTATCACACCCACAGCGGCGTGATCCTGCGGCCGATGGGCGGGCATAGCGACGACGACATGATTCCCGAGGATTTGTGGGCCTACAAGCGCTTCTCGGCGCTGGGCGAAAAGCACAGTGGCTATCCGGCCATCAGCATCTGGCACGACTTCAAGTACCACCCGAAGGAAGTGATCACCGGCACGCAGGACTGGGTCTACGAACATCTCGGCGCGCTGTTCTGGGTGGTTGAGCTCTGGGCGCCGAACAAGGAAGCCGGCATCGAAGGCTATAAATGGGTCGACTGGTACCGCGACCATCCGGTCGAGGACGATCTGAAGCTGCTGAAATGGAGCGACGAACAATGCGACGGCCAGGCCCATGTCGAATGGACGCCGTTCATGCATCCGCAACTCGGCGCGGTCGAGATCGGCGGCTGGGACAAGCTCAATTACTGGCGCAACCCGCCACCGAATCTGCGCGAGCGCGAAGCGGCGCGCTTTCCAGGCTGGATGAACCAGATCGCGCTGAGCCTGCCCAAGCTGGAGTTGCTGCGCACCGAGGTTGAAGCGCTTGGCGACGACAGCTGGCGCGTGCGCCTCGCCGTGGCCAATAGCGGCTATCTGCCGGCCTATGTGACCAAACGGGCGCTCGAGCGCAAGGTCGTGCGCGGCGTGATCTTCGAGATCGACCTGCCTGCCGACGGCAGCGCCAGCCTGATCAGCGGCAAGCCGCGCATGGAAGGCCCGCAGCTCGAAGGCCATGGCCCGAAGAGCTCACAACTGGCTTTTCTGCCGAACCGTGAAGTCACCGCTGACCGGGCGGTTGGCGAATGGGTCATCAAGGCGCCCAAAGGCACGAAGCTGTCACTCAAGGCCAGCGCTGACCGTGCCGG
>CANFIC010000419.1 GCA_947446685.1 Burkholderiales bacterium | reverse complement strand
TGAACCTGCCGGCCAAGAACAAGATGTGCGCGCCCTGGTACCGCGATATTCCCAGCGCCGCCCTGCCCGAATATGAGAAGGGCGGGGTCAAGGTCCGGGTGATCGCCGGCAACAGTAACGGCGTTGCCGGTGCGGTGCAGCGCGAAGGCACTTTGCCGCTTTATCTGGACATCCATCTGGCGCCTGGCGCGTTGTTCGAGCAGGCTTTGCCCGACCTGCACAACGCTTTTTTCTATGTCTACCGTGGCAAGCTGCAGTCAGGCGGCATCGAGGTTCCGGCCGGCCGCATGGCCATCATGGCCAATGACGCCGGCAGTGATGGCCTGCGCCTGCAAGCCTTGGATGAACCGACCCGGGTGATTCTCGTCGCCGGCCGGCCCTTGCATGAGCCGATCGCGCAATATGGCCCTTTCGTGATGAATACCCAGGCCGAACTGCAGCAGGCTGTACGTGATTTCCAGAGCGGCAAACTGGCCGCGGCCTGACACAAGACTTCGAAAGGACCGCCATGCGCTACCGCAAGCTGGGCAAAAGCCCATTGCTGGTTTCCGAGCTCTGTCTCGGCACGATGATGTTCGGCGACCAGACCGAACTGGCCGAGGCCCGCAACATCGTCGACCAGGCATTCGAGCAGGGCGTCAACCTGATCGACACGGCTGACGTCTACTCAACCGGCGCCTCGGAGCAGATGGTCGGTCAGTTGATCAAGCCGCGGCGCCATGACTGGATCCTGGCGACCAAGCTGGGCAATGCGATGTCCCAGCGGGTCAACGAAGCCCGCTACTCGCGCGCCTGGATGCTGCGCGCCTGCGAGGCCAGCTTGCAAAGACTGGATACCGACCATATCGACATCTACTACCTGCACCGCGACTTCAATGGCATGGATCTCGAGGAGCCGCTGCGGGCCATTGAGGCGCTGCTGCGCGACGGCAAGATCCGTTACTGGGGTGTTTCGAATTTCCGGGGTTGGCGCATCACCGAGCTGGTGCATCTGGCGCGCCAGATGAATATGCCCGGGCCGGTGGTCTGCCAGCCCTATTACAACCTGCTCAACCGGCAGCCCGAGATGGAGGTGCTGGAAGCCTGCCGCCACCATGGCATCGGCGTCGTGCCCTACAGCCCGCTGGCTCGCGGCGTGCTGGCCGGTAAATATCTGCCGGGTCAGACGCCGGCCACCGACAGCCGTGCCGGACGCGGCGACAAACGCATGATGCAGACCGAGTTTCGAGCCGAGTCGCTCGAGATCGCGCAGCAACTGCAGACCTATTGCGAAGGCAGGGGCGTGGCGATGGCGCATTTCGCCACCGCCTGGGTGCTGGCCAACCGCGGCGTCAGTGCCGTCATCGCCGGCCCGCGTACGCTGGGTCAATGGCAGGACTATCAAGGCGCGCTCGAGTGCGTCATCAGCGCCGAAGACGAAGCGCTGGTGAACCAGTTGGTCAAGCCCGGCCACCCGTCCACCCCCGGCTTCCTTGACCCGGCTTACCCGCTGAACGGGCGCTGAATCGGCGCGGCTCACCACCCGCCGCAACAAGAACTTTTCAGGCTGTCATCAAGGCACAAGGCTGAATCAGGGCCAACACGTCGCGCATCGATTCACGCGCAATCGACGAGTCATAGCTGGCCTGACCGCGCAACCACCAGCCATCACTCTGCCCGAAGTATTTGCACAGACGAAGGTCGGTATCAGCGGTGATGCCACGCTTGCCCGCCACGATGTCGCCAATTCGCTGTGGGGGCACACCGATGTCCTTGGCCAAGCGATATTTGCTCAGGCCCAAGGGCTTTAGAAACTCCTCCTGCAGCATTTCGCCGGGAGATACGGGTGCTAGCTTGCGCATTGCCAATTCCTTCAGTGGTAATCCACGATTTCAACGTTTCGGGCACCCAAGGGTGTCCAGATAAAACAGACTCGCCATTGCTCATTGATCCTGATGCTGTGCTGACCCTTTCGATTCCCTTTGAGGGCTTCCAGATGATTCCCAGGAGGTGCTCTTAAGTCTTCCAGTAGCAAAGACCACGACAACTGCTCCAACTTCCGCAAGGCAGAGCGCTCGATGTTGACCCAGCGACGGACGCGCTGCCCATGAAATAACAGCTCGGTGTCGGCGCATTTGAAGCTCTCGATGGCCATGAAGAATAGTAACGAGAGTCGTTAATACATGTCAAGCGTGACTGGCGCCATTGCATCACCCGCTGTTGGTGAAGCTTGTCAATCCATAATCCCCGACATGACGCGATCGCCCATGGCCGGCCGGAATTTGATCTTGGGGCTCTCGATGCTCCAGTTGATCAGTTGGGGCAGCGTTTTTTACAGCTTTGCGCTGTTGCTGGAGCCGGTCGAACGCGAGCTGGGTTTGAGCCGTGCCGAGTCCTCGCTGGCCTTCAGCCTGGCCTTGCTGGCCGAGGGCCTCGGGGCCTATCCAGTCGGGCGCTGGATTGACCGCGGCCATGAGCGGCTGGTGATGACGTCAGGCTCCTTGCTGGTCGGGCTTTGCCTGTTGGCCCATGGTTTTGTCAACAGCCAAGCCGCCTTCTATGCCCTGTGGACTTTGCTGGGCCTGGGCTTGGCCGCGACCCTTTACACGCCGGTTTTTTCAGTGTTGACAAGGCGTTTTCCAGAGGATTTCCGCCGCGCCATCATCACCATGACCTTTCTGGGCGGGCTGGCGAGCACGGTCTTCATGCCGCTGACCGCCTGGCTGATTGAAGCCTTCGGCTGGCGCCATGCGACCTGGTGTTTGGCGGCAGCGCAACTGCTGGTCTGTGTGCCCTTGCATGCCTGGCTGTTGCGCGGCGCGCCAGCAGCCGCTGCGCGAGGCAGCGCGCCAGCGGTGGCACTCTCAAAGCATCTGCGCAGCGCGCCGTTTCTGCTGGTTGGCGGCTTTGTGGTGCTGATGATGGCGGTTACTGCGGCCCTGCCGGCGCATATGGTGAGCCTTTTGCGCGAGGGCGGCATGTCGCCTTTCTGGGTCATCGCGATACCGGCGGCGATCGGCTTGCTGCAGGTTTTTGGCCGCGCCCTGCTGTATTTTTTCGAACGCCATTTCGACTTGCACCTTGCCAATCTGCTGATTCCCTGTCTGCTGCCTTTGGGGGTTGTGGTGCTGCTGCTGGCGATCCGGGTTGCGCCGCATGACGCGACGCTGGGCCTGGGTCTGGCCTTGCTGTTCGTGCTGCTTTACGGCATCGGCAACGGCATGCTGACGATCGTCAAGGGCACAGCGGTGGCGCAATATGTCGACAGCGATCAGGTGGGCAGCCTGAATGGCGCGCTCGGTATTCCCCTGGCGCTGGCCCGCGCCGCCGCGCCCTTGGCGCTGGGCCTGCTCTGGACCCGCGAGGCCGGCTATGTCTATGGCCTCGGCCTGATGCTACTCATCAGCGCGGCGGCGATCACCTCGCTGCTGTTCGCCCAGCGCCGGGCAAACTTCGCTACGGCTCAACAGGGTCTGGCGCGGGACTAGTGGTGGCGAGCGCCTACTC
>CANFIC010000418.1 GCA_947446685.1 Burkholderiales bacterium | reverse complement strand
CATGCAGCAGGTGGTTCAGGAATTCGACTGACGAGTTGAAGCAGCAGCCATCTTTGACCGCTTGGCGCAGACGGTCGATCGAGCGCAGCGGCCGGATTCTTGCGCTGATGGCCATGCGCGGCCCGACATTGACCCAGAGGCTTTCGATTTCGGAAGGGTCGAAGGCGAACTCGAACGCCACATCGTTGACCACCGCCACCAAGGTGTCATTGGCGTCTTCGATGCGGGTTGAACGGGAGCCTGCGTGCAGGGCCTCGAAGAATTCGGGCACGACAGGCAGGTTCTGCTTGATCCAGGCTTCGGCAGCCGCCGTTGCCAGGTTGAAATGCAGCCAGACAAAGCCGTCGCCGGCCGCAGCGTCAGAACGCAGCCATGCCAATGCCGCGTCCAGATCAAGGGGCACGCCGGCGGCGCTGCCCTTGAACAGGTAACCGCAAATCAGGCCGTTCTTGTCTGAGCCGTATTGGGCAATCATTGCTGTGGCCCGGGTTGTGTTGCGTGAGTCATTCCGTCTATATCCAGTAACCCAAGTTGCCTGTGGTCGACTGGCCGCTTATTGAACGACAGCAAACAACTTTCTGACGTCAGGGCTGCGAGTTTAGCCCTCGTGGCCGAGGGCCCGCTAACCCTCCGGCGCAGCGGCCCTGCCGGGTCCACCAAGACCTCAGCGCCGAGAATTGACCATGTCAGAAGCGTGACATTTTCACGAAATTTTGATGACGTTGTGCCAACGCCCGAACGAGTCGATCTGTGACGCTTTGTCACACCCTTGTTGCCTTGGCTTGTGAAACTTTGCGGGTCAGTCATTTCGCTGCAAATCACTTCAATTCAAAGGCTTAGCAATGTCACGCCACCTCAAGTATTCCGTTCTTGCGACTGCAGTCGCAGCCTCCATCGCGGGCCTAGTTTCTGCCCCGGCCTTTGCCCAATCCGCTGATGCCGAAACCACGTCTCTCGAGCGGGTCTCGATCACCATCGGCCGCGGTCAACTGCGCTCGGTCCAAGGCGTCAATGCCGCCGATTTCGAAGCCGCGACTCCGGGCACCAGCCCGCTCGTGACAGTCTCGCGTCTGCCTGGCGTGAACTTCCAATCGGCCGACCCCCTGGGGGCCTATGAGTGGTCGACGCGCTTCACCGTCCGCGCTTTTTCGCAGAACCAACTCGGTTTCACGCTCGATGACGTGCCGCTTGGCGACATGTCCTATGGCAACTCGAACGGCCTGCATATCAGCCGTGCGATTTCTTCCGAGAATGTCGGCCGCGCCGCGCTCTCGCAAGGCAGCGGCTCATTGGAGACCGCTTCGAGCAGCAACCTCGGCGGGACCCTGCAGTTTTACTCGGCTGATCCGTTGAAGAAGTTCGGTCTGCAAGCTGCACAGACGATCGGCAGCAATTCCGATCGCCGCACCTTTATGCGCATCGATTCGGGCACCACTGACCTGGGCGAGTTCTTCCTCAGCTACACGAACCAGAACTCCGAAAAGTGGAAGGGCCAGGGCGAGCATCGCTCAGAGCAGGTGAACTTCAAGTTCGTCAAGCAGTTCGGTGACAACCGCCTGTCAGCCTTCGTCAATACCTCCAAGCGCCAGGAAATTGATTACCAGGACATGTCGCTGGAAATGATCAAGCGCCTGGGCAATCAGTGGGACAACACCTTCCCGGATTTCGGCGCAGCGTTGAAGTACGCCAACACCGTCTGCGGCAATGTGATCAACAAGGTACAAACGCCTTACAACGCGACTTGCGACGACGCCTATTACGCCGGCTCCGGCTTGCGCAATGACACCTTGTCAGGCGTGACGCTGGACGCCAAGCTGGCCGAGAATTTGCGCCTCAAAACCACCGTCTATAGCCACAGCAATCAGGGCCGGGGTCTCTGGTACACGCCTTACACCGCATCGCCCGATGGCACCCCGATTTCGCTGCGCACGACCGAATATGCGATCGCTCGCAGCGGTGTCGTCGCCAATATGGAATATGAAATCGGCAGCCATGTGATCAAAGCCGGCCTCTGGCATGAGGGCAACAACTTTGACCAGGCCCGTCGCTTCTACGCGACCAGCCCGAACAATGTGCCAAGCCCTTATCTGTTCCCGAGCAATCCGTTCTTCACTCAGTGGCAGTACGCGTTCAACACCAAAACCGACCAGTTCTCCTTGGCTGACACTTTTGCGGTGTCCAAGGATCTGAGCGTCGGCTTCGGCTTCAAGTCGCTGCGCGCCACGATCGAAGGCAAACTGCTGGTGGGTGCCGACAAGCCCAACGACAGCATCACCGTCAGCAACGGCTTCTTGCCGCAAATCGGTGCCAACTACCAGTTGTCCAAGACCGACGAGTTGTTCGCTGCCGCTTCACGCAATATGCGTGCTTTCCAGGGCGCTTCGACTGGCGCCACGCCATTTGCCACCACGGCGGCCGGCTTTGCTGCGATCAAGAACACGCTCAAGCCTGAAACGGCTGACACGCTCGAAGGCGGCTGGCGCACCCAGACGAGCCAGTACCAAGGCTCGCTGACAGCCTATCTTGTCAACTTCAAGAACCGCCAGCTCGGCACCCAGTCCGGCGCCGGCATCCAGGGCAATCCGACGATTTTGTCGAATGTGGGTGGCGTGCGTTCGACGGGTCTGGAAGCTGCGCTGTCGCTGCGGCTGGCCAATGCGTTCACCTGGTACAACAGTCTGAGCCTGAGCAATTCGACCTACAGTGACAACGTCGTCAGCAACGGCGTGGCTGTGGCCACTTCGGGCAAGACGGTGACGGATGCGCCGGATCAGATGTTCAAGTCAAGCCTGGGTTATGACAATGGCAAGTTGTTCGGCAATCTGGGCCTGGACTACATGGCCAAGCGTTATTACACCTACCTCAATGACGGCTCGGTGCCTGAGCGCACCTTGTTCAACTTGAGCGGTGGCATGCGGTCCAAGGCAGTTGGCGGTTTTTCCGAGGCGACCGTGCAGTTCGGCATTTCCAACCTGTTCGACAAGAAGTACATCTCGACGATTGGCTCGAATGGCTTCCAGAACAGCGACCCGACCGGCACTGCGCAGACCTTGCTGGTGGGCGCTCCGCGTCAATTGTTCGTGACGGTCAGCGGCAAGCTGTAATCGCGAACGCCGGCACCGGGCAACTGGTGCCGGCTTTTTGTCTGATCATTCTTGAAAATTTCCATGCCCAATCTTTCGCAGCAAGGCAGCCGTCGCCGCAGCCTTTTGCTGGCGGGTTCGATGACGCCTTTGCTGATCCATACGCCAGCGTCTGCCCTTGCGCAGTCGCGTCAGCCCGGGGTCAAGACCGAGCCCGGTGCCAGTTCACTGCGCATTGCCTTCGGCTCCTGTGCGCACCAGCGCAAGCCCCAGCCGATCTGGGCCACGATCGCGGCCGCCCGGCCCGATCTGTTCTTGTTTCTTGGTGACAACCTCTACGTCGACGCCCGCGACGAGGTGACATTTCGCCAACGCTATGCCGAATTTCGCACTGCCCAGGCCTTG
>CANFIC010000417.1 GCA_947446685.1 Burkholderiales bacterium | reverse complement strand
TCGTCCACTCGATCGATCTGGCAAGACGCCGCGTCACGCTCGACACCACCTGCCGCGTCGGCGACCTGTTGGTCATCGAAGGCCAGGCCGTCGTCATGACGACCTCATCGGCCAAACGGCGACCGGCAGCAGCAATGCCAGTTGCAGAAGTCTGCTTGTAGCCCGACAAGCAGCACAGCGGATTGCGGGGTTTTGCAAGCGCGAAAAATCCCCGCATTCGGCCCTTCGGGCCAACCATGCGGGCTACCCACCGATCCGGTAGCCCGACAAGCAGCGCAGCGGATTGCGGGGAAGTTGCCTCCGCCTGAGAGTTGACATTAAGTATCACTATTGATATCTTTGAGTCATGATCGCTGTTGACAAAGTCCTTGAGCAAATGAGGACAGAGCCTGCCAATGTGCGCTTTGCTGATTTGCAGCGTGTGTGCGAATCCTTTTTTGGAAAACCCAGGCAGGCCGGCAGTAGTCACGCGATTTACAAGACGCCATGGCCAGGAAATCCAAGAGTGAATATTCAGAACGACAAAGGCAAAGCGAAAGCCTATCAAGTCCGGCAAGTTTTGACCGCAATTGAACGGCTAGGAACCAGACCATGAACGTCAATCACTACACCTATCGGGTCACCTGGTCGGCCGAAGACAAGGAGCATGTCGGTCTTTGCACAGAATTCCCTTCGCTCTCGTGGCTGGCCTCTACACCTGAAAAAGCCCTCGCCGGCATCCGGCAGGTGGTTGCGGATGTGGTTGACGAGTTGACAGCCTCCGGTGAACCAGTCCCTGAAGCGCTTGCAGAAAAGAAATACAGCGGCCGGTTCATGGTTCGCATTCCCTCCTCGGTGCACCGCAGTCTTGCCACCGAGGCAGCCGAACAAGGTGTCAGCATCAACCGATTGGTGTCAGCCAAGCTGGCCGTGTAATCGCGGGGCCTGGTTCCCGAGCGGTTGTACAGGTCGAAGTCAGGATCCCATGGCAAAAGGCCCCGCGTAGTGCGGGGCCGGAGGCTACATCAGTGTCTGCTGAGCAGGTTTGAGGTCTTTGTATTGGCGTGGCAGAGCATTCCTCATCACCAACCGTCCAAGTTTCCAACGGGCACAGGAATCTAGTCCTGGGCCACTTGTTGTGTGAGTTTCCAGCCCCCTGTTTTTGGTGGGGCCGGGGATTCGAAACAACCTGAAAACTACATCTAGGTGACGCGGCGGCTGACATCGATACCACTCAATGAATCAGACCATAATTCCGCATGATCGATCGACGCCAGCTACTTGCCGCCTCGGCTTTTACCCTCACCCTACCCCCGGCATCGTTGCGGGCAGAGACCAACCTCGACGTCTGGGGTGCCGGTCAGGGCTACCCGATCGGGCTGGCCGGTGGACTCAACCGCGAACGCTACTGGCGCGTTGGCAATTACAGCGGCGGCTACGAAAAACTCTTTCCGTTTCACACCATCCGTTCTGCAGGCATGCCCATGCCTTGGGTGTCGGCGCCGCGCAACGATCTTGTATACCGGTTTCGATTGTCCGAGCGCACGCCGCAGGACTATCTGCAGGCCTGGCCCATCACCGGCCTTCTGATCAGCCGGGGCGACCAGATCTGGTTTGAGGCACAGCGCTTTGACCGGACGCCCGAAATGCGCATGACCAGTTGGTCGATGGCCAAGAGCGTGACCTCGCTGCTGCTGGGCATTTGCCTGGACCAGCGCCTGATCGAGAGCTACGACGATTTGCCGGCGCGCTATGTCCCTGTGCTGCGTGACACCCTGCACGGCCAGGTCTCGTTGCGGCACCTGAGCAATATGTGCAGCGGCGCCAACGTCAACCACGACCGCGACAATCCCACGATCTACCCCAAGGCCTTCATGGGCAGCGGCGCTAGCGTGCGGCGCACGGTAGCCGAGTGGAACTCGCGCCGAGAGGCGCCGGGTACACGCTACAACTACAACGAACTGTGCCCGCTGACGATCGGGTTGGTGATCCGCGCGGTGACTGGGGTGAGCCTGTCTACCTTTGCCGAGAAGGTGCTGTGGCAACCGCTGGGAGCCGAGGCAGACGCCACCTGGACTTGTGACCGCGAGGACCAGGAGTTCAACTGCATCGGCTTTGCGGCGCGCCTGCGCGACTGGGCCCGACTGGGCCGCCTAGTGGCGCAGCGCGGCCACGCCAATGGCCGGCAGATCGTGTCAGAGACGTGGATCAACGAGTGCACCCTCTGGGGCGAAAACGACCAAGCTGGCCGCCACGGGATCGCCATGCCCAATGCCGGCTACAAAGCGCACATGTGGCACGCCCGCGCCAACGGCACCCGCCTGTACTTCAACGGCCACCATGCCCAACGCGTGCTGATTGACATGCCCACCCAAACCGTCATAGTCCAGACCGCCGTCGAACACGAAGGCCCCTGGTTTAGCGAGATGCTGGCTTTGATGGATGCGTGTGCAAAGGCGTGATGCGTATTTGACGATACGACGAGCGCACAGGATGGCGGGTCACTTGCCGCAGATCGCAGTCAGGAGCCCAAAGCGAAAAGCCCCGCGTGGTGCGGGTAGGGTGAGACAAAATATCGTTTCACTTACGGGTGCGTTTATAAGCGCGCAGGTCACTTGCCGAAAACATTTGGTTGCGGCCGACGGTGTGGCTGGGTTGCAGTTTTCCCGCTTGGACATGGCGACGCAAAGTTGGCAGCGATACCTCCAAATACTCAGCGGCCTCCCAAGCCGACAGAGGCTCCCGCGCCAAATGTCCAAATACCTGCTCGTGGCTGAAATCATCGTCACGAAATGCGTTGAGGCTCAGCAGTGAGAAAAACTTAACACGCTCAGTTGCAGGCATGCGCTTCAGTTCAGAAAAAAGGTCTTGTGCAGTCAGTTCATGATTCATTTTGCCGCTCCTTGGGCTTTTTCCTGTCGCAGGTACTGTTTCAACTCGGCGTAAAAATTCTCATGAACGCCCACTTGGTAGAAGTCGATGATCAAAAACTCCAGAGGCGCGTCTTTCTTGGGTGCCCTGTAGGCAAGCAAATATTCTTGACGACTGAATCGGAACTTATGCACTCGAATTCCAGTCAGGTCCCCGACCTTGGCCTCTCCGATGTCAGGGGTCTCGCAGACGACCTCCACCTCATCCTCAATTGCCAACTGCAGGGGCTTGTGCGCTTTTTTGACGTACTGCGCAAAGGGCCGTTTGAAGTTGGCTTTCATGAGTTGACTATGCCTTAATTATGATGCGATATCAACCCAAGTCTGGGTGACTGAGACACACCGAAGACAGAGCCTGTGAACAGGTCATGGATTTTGGTTCATTTCTTCTTGGGCTAAGATGTACGTGTACATCCAAAAAGGGTTCGCCATGGCCAACACCAAACTTTTCAAGAACGGCAACTCGCAGGCCGTTCGCATTCCTGCCGAACTTGCCTACAGCACGTGGGACATTGATCTGGTCATCGAGCGACAAGGGGACGAGTTGCGCATCCGTCCGGCCCAGCGCCGCATGGGCGATG
>CANFIC010000416.1 GCA_947446685.1 Burkholderiales bacterium | reverse complement strand
TGCTCGGCCAGAAAGGCATTGCGGCAACCGCGGTACAGCGCTTCATGAAAATCCACATTCGACTGGCTGTAGCCCAGCGCATCGTCGGTTTCGACGAACTTCAGGCTGCTCTGGTGGATCTCGGTCAACTGACTGCGTAGCGCCTCGGTCAGCCGGCGCGCGCAATACTTTGCACAGACGCCCTCGATCTCGGCCAGCAACTCGAACAGGCCGAGCAATTCCTGGATCGACATGCGGGCAACATAAACGCCCTGCCGCGGCGCGGTGGTCAACAGGCCTTGCGCTGCCAACTGGGTAACGGCTTCGCGCACCGGTGTGCGCGAGACGCCAAAGCGTTGCGCCAACTCCCTTTCGTCCAGCGCATCGCCTGGCAGCAATTGGCCCGCATTGATTTCATCCTCGAGCTGCCGCCTGATCTGGAACGCGAGGTTGTTGGGTGTCGACATGATTTCCACGGCTAAGTCATCTGCGCCGAATACCAATATACCTAAATTAGTTTCTGGTGTACATTGAATTCATATTTGTATTTCGATGATAGTTGGAGTGAGTCAATGGCCGGAATTCTGGTGCATCGCCAAGGTGCTGTGGGACATGTAGTGGTGTCCAATCTGCAAAAATTCAATGCCATGACGACCGAGATGTGGGTGGATTTGCCGGCCCGCATCGCTGAATTCGACCGCGACCCCGACATCCGGGCGATCGTGATGAGCGGCGATGGCGACAAGGCCTTCATCTCGGGCGCCGACATTTCGCAGTTCGGCGCTGAACGCAGCGAGGCCGATGCCCAGAAGCGTTACAGCGATTCGGTCCATCTGGCCTATACCGCCGCCGCGCTGGCTTCAAAACCGGTGATTGCCAAGATCCGCGGCATCTGCATGGGCGGCGGACTCGGCCTGGCTGCGGGTTGCGACATTCGCATCTGCGCGGACGACGCCCGCTTTCGCATGCCGGCCGCCCGCCTTAGCTTGGGTTATGAAGCGGCTGGCGTACAACGCTTCGTCTCGCTGATCGGCGCGCAGAACACCTACGACATCTTCTTTTCGGCCCGCATCTTTGACGCGCAGGAAGCGCTGCGCATGGGCTTTGTGACCCGCGTCGTGCCTGCCACCCAACTCGACGCTGCAGTGGACGAACTCACCGCCAATATTGCCGAGAACGCGCCCTTGACCATGAAAGCGCTGAAGCTGACGGTGCAGAACTTTTTGCTCGACCCAGCCCATCCCGAGAGCCCGGCGGTGCGCGCGGCGATCAAGGCCTGCAATGCCAGCCAGGACTATGCCGAGGGCGTGCGCGCCTTCGGTGAAAAGCGCAAGCCGGTTTTCACCGGCCAATGAGCCGGCCGCTTCAGACCATCGAACCGAGCCATGTCCCCCCCAATGAATCCACCCTATGCCATCTTCGTCACAAGTCTGGGTGGCCCCGAGGTCCTGCAGGCCGGCCCCATCGACATGCCGGCAGCAGGTCCAGGGCAGGTGCTGATCGAGCACAGCGCCGTTGCCGTCAACTATGTCGACATCTACCTGCGCGCCGGCCAGCCCCATGGGCATAACCCCGAGCCACCTTTCGTGCCGGGCATCAGCGCCGTCGGCCGGGTGCTTGAAGTTGGTGCCGGTGTGACCGACCTGCAGGTTGGCGACCGCATCACTTATGCCAACGCCGGGGTCGGTTGCTATTGCACCCATGTGGCGATACCGGCAGATCGCGCGGTGAAAGTACCGGCAGCGCTTGACGATATTCGGGTCGCCGCAGGTCTGCTGAGGGCGCTGACAGCCCAATACCTGCTCAAGCAGATGCGCCCGATGGCAGCAGGTGAGACCGTGCTGGTGCACGCCGCCGCGGGTGGGGTCGGCCAGTTGCTGGTGCAATGGGCGAAACGTCTGGGGCTCAAAGTGATCGCGACCGTGGGCAGCGATGCCAAGGTGATCACCGCGCATGAACTCGGCGCCGATGCCGTCATCAACTACCGCACGCAGGATTTTGTCGCCGAAGTCGCGCGCATCACCGCCGGCGAAGGCGTCTGCGTGGTCTACGACTCGGTCGGGCATGACACCTTCACCGGCTCGCTGGCCTGTCTGGCGCCCAAGGGGCTGGCGATCAATTACGGCACCGCTTCCGGCCATGTCGAGAACTTCTCGCTACAGACCCTGCATGCCCGGTCACTCTGGGTCTGCCGGCCCACCCTGCGCACCTATATTGCCAAACGGGCCGACTTGCTGGCCATGTGCGAAGAGGTCTTTGCCCTGCTCGCCGACAAGACCATTCGCCTCGACATCGCCGCCCTGCTGCCGCTATTACAGGCCGACAAGGCCCACAGCCTGCTCGAAAGCCGCAGCACCCAGGGCGCCATCGTCCTGCTCCCCGCCACCTCCTAGGTCCGGCCTCTCCAACGCCAAAAACTTCGCCCACCCATGACTGCTGCCATTCTTCACCTGTCGATCCCGATCAGCGATGTCGCTGCGAGCCTGAAGTTCTATTGCGATGTGCTGGGCTGCCAGGCCACCAGGGTTCAGCATGACCGCATCGACATCGAGTTTTTCGGCCATCACCTGGTGGCACAACTCTCGCCACTCGAAGCCGCCCATGTCTCGGCCAAGGTCGGCAACGATGAATTCCCGCTGCGCCATTTCGGCGTGGTCGTGACCGCTGAGGTCTACGACAGCCTGCTCGCTAGGATGCGCCAGGCGAAAGTGCCTTTTGCCATGGAGCCGAAGCGGATCTTCATTGATACACCTCGCGAACAAGGCGTTTTCCTGGTCTATGACCCGTCAGGAAACGCCGTCGAAGTGAAGGGGCTGGTCAGGCCCGAACAGGTTTTTTCGACGACTTAAATAACGGAGACAAACGCCATGAACCGGACTTTCGCCTTGAGGAATTTTCTGCTGGCCCTGCCCATTCTGATGCTGGCGGCGATGCCGGTTCGGGCCGACTATCCCGACAAACCGATCCGCGTGGTGATCGGCTATTCCCCGGGCGGCGGCGCTGACAATCTGATGCGGCCGGTGGCTGAGCGCTTGACCAAATTGCTCGGCCAGCCCTTCGTGATGGACTACCGGCCGGGTGCGGGCGGCATGATTGCCGCCGAGGTGCTGGCGCGCTCGCCGGCCGACGGCTACACCTTGCACATCACCGATTCAGGGCCGATGACGATCGTGCCCAATATGCGCAAGACCAGCTACAACCCGCTGACCGATTTCACCCCGATCGCGATGGTCGGCTCCGGCGGCACCGTGGTCCTGGTGCCAGCGAACTCACCCGCCACCAGCCTGAAAATACTGGTCGAGATGATGAAACAAAAGCCGCTCTCATGGAGTTACGGCACCTCCGGCGTGGGCGGTGTGGGACATCTGGCGGGTGAGCAATTCAAGACCGCCGTCGGCGTGAATATCAACCATGTCCCGTACAAGGGCGGCGGGCCCGCTTTGACCGACCTGATGGGCGGCCATGTGCCGGTGCTTTTTTCTTCGCTGGGTTCGGCAGCCAGTTTTATCAAGAGCGGGCG
>CANFIC010000415.1 GCA_947446685.1 Burkholderiales bacterium | reverse complement strand
GGAAGCAGAGCGCCAGATTGCGCAGCGCAATCCGTTTTCGGGCCGGTGCCAGGCGCCAGAGCAGGCCGCCAAGGCCTTGCCCGAGGGCCGCGAGCGCAGGCAAGGGCAGGAAATGCAGCAGCCAGAGCAGGCCGATGAGCAGATGAGCACCAAAGCGGGACAGCATTCAGGACTCCTGGGCCGGCGCGGCACCGATGTCGAGCCCGCGCGGCTGCTTGTAGCGGTGATAGCCCCACAGATATTGCGAGGGTGCCAGCAGGATCAACTGCTCCATCGCCAGGTTGATGCGCGTCGCAGCAGCTTGCGGGGCCATGCCGGTGTCAATCACCGGCGCCGGCAGCACATGGACCACATAGCCCTGACCCCTGGGCAAGCGCTCGCCCCAGATCAGCACAGCCGCAGCGCCGGTTTGCTGCAACAGCCTTGCCGCCAGCGTCATCGTGTAGGCCGGTTGACCGAAAAATGGCGCCCAGACACCGAGGCCGACCGGCGGCACCTGGTCGGGCAGCAGACCGATGCATTGCCCTTGCCGCAAAGCGCGGATCATCTGGCGCACGCCGGACAGAGTCGCTGGGGCAGCTTCCAGCCCCGGCCGGCTACGCGAGGCGTCGACGACGCGGCGCAGCCAGGCTTGACGCGCCGGCCGGAACAAGACCGTGATCGGCACCTTGCCCTGTCCGAAACGCTCGGCATAAGCCTGCGCGCAAATCTCGAAGCAACCCAGATGCGGGGTCAGCAGCACCAGCCCGCGGTGTTCGGCCAAAGCAGCTTCGATCAGCTCAGCGCCATCCCAGCGCAGGGCTTGGCCCAACTCCTGGTCCGCAGGCCGCAGCCACAGCCAGGGCAATTCGGCTATCAAACGCCCGGCCGAGGCGATGCCACCGCGGACCGCCGCCCAGCTCTGGCCGGCAGCGCGGGCATTCGCCAGGTAGCGCAGGCGGTAGGTTCTCGAGCTGGCAAAAACCAGCCAACCCGCCAGCGCACCGACAAAATGCAATAGCCATAGCGGCAAACGGGAAAGAATTCGAAACAACAACATGTTTGTATACTTCGGCCATCGCCGAGTTAATTTTTTGGACAACTTGCGGGGCGATGCGGGCCACGACGATGAAGTCAGAAACCCGCCGGGCAGCGATGCTCAATAAATGCTGCTAAAGCGTTCGCCGCGTCACCCCGACAGCCCGGCAACGCCGATCAACGCTAACCGGAGTGTAAAAGTGGCAAACGATTTTCTCTTTACTTCTGAATCAGTTTCCGAGGGTCACCCTGACAAGGTGGCCGATCAGATCTCGGATGCGATTCTCGACGCAATCTTCAAACAAGACCCCAGATCCCGTGTGGCAGCCGAAACGCTGACCAATACCGGACTGGTCGTGCTGGCGGGTGAAATCACCACCAACGCCCATGTCGACTACATCCAGGTGGCTCGCGATACGCTCAAGCGCATCGGTTACGACAACACCGAATATGGCATCGATTACAAGGGCTGCGCGGTGCTGGTCGCCTATGACAAGCAGAGCAATGACATTGCCCAGGGCGTCGATCATGCCTCGGACGACCATCTGAACATCGGCGCTGGCGACCAGGGCCTGATGTTCGGCTATGCCTGCGATGAAACTCCCGAGCTGATGCCTGCGCCGATTTATTACGCGCACCGTCTGGTCGAACGCCAGGCCCAGTTGCGCAAGGACGGCCGCCTGCCTTTCCTGCGCCCGGACGCGAAAAGCCAGGTGACGATGCGCTATCTGAATGGCAAGCCGCATTCGGTCGACACCGTCGTGCTGTCGAGCCAGCACAGCCCGGAGATGAGCGACGGCCACAAGATGAAGCCCGCCTTCATCGAGGCCGTGATCGAGGAAATCATCAAGCCGGTCTTGCCCAAGGAATGGCTCAAGGACACCAAGTACCTGATCAACCCGACCGGACGCTTCGTCATCGGCGGCCCGCAGGGTGACTGCGGCCTGACCGGTCGCAAGATCATTGTCGACACCTATGGTGGCGCCTGCCCCCATGGCGGCGGCGCATTCTCGGGCAAGGACCCCAGCAAGGTCGACCGCTCGGCCGCCTATGCCGCACGCTATGTGGCCAAGAACATCGTTGCCGCCGGCCTGGCCAAGCAATGCCAGATCCAGGTCGCTTACGCGATCGGTGTGGCCCGCCCGATGAATGTGACGGTCTACACCGAAGGCACCGGTGTGATCTCGGACGAGAAACTGTCCGAACTGGTCAACGAGCATTTCGACCTGCGCCCAAAAGGCATCATCCAGTTGCTTGATCTCTTGCGCCCGATCTACGAAAAAACCGCCGCCTACGGCCATTTCGGCCGCGAAGAACCCGAGTTCACTTGGGAACGTACCGACAAGGCTGCAGCGCTGCGTGCAGCGGCTGGGCTGTAAAGCCCAGCGACCGCGAAGCGGGCCTGAAGGGTCGGCCGAAACCACAAGGCAGGTGAGTTGTAGCCCGCTATGAGCGCAGCGGAATGCGGGGCTTTCACGCTCCCCGCATTCCAGCCTGCGGCCTGCATCGCGGGCTACGACACCCGATGCGGCTTCAACTCAGATGCCGCAAAAGCGACAGCGCTGTGGTAGCCCGCCATGAGCGCAGCGGAATGCGGGGCCTTCAAGGGCGGCGCAAGCCGCCCTTCGTCATTCAAACCCGCCGCGGTTTCACCTTCGATGCCGCGAGCTTGGCCTGTACCCTCGCCTGTTCGACATCGGCATCGAACACCAAGGCCACGCCCATGCGGCGCTTGACGAAGCTTTCGGGCTTGCCGAACAAACGGATGTCGCTGTTGGGCACACGCAGCGCTTCGTCGACGCCATCGAACAACAGCTCCTTGGCATCGACACCGCCATAGATCACCGCACTGGCGCCCGGGCTTTTCAACGCGGTGCTGACCGGCAGGCCGAGGATGGCGCGGGCATGCAGTTCGAACTCGTTCTGCCATTGCGTGACCATCGTCACCATGCCGGTGTCATGCGGACGCGGGCTGACCTCGCTGAACCAGACCTGCTCGCCCTTGACGAACAGCTCGACGCCGAACAACCCCAGGCCGCCGAGGTTGTCGGTGACCGCCTTGGCAATCGCCCGTGCGCTGGCCAAGGCCAGATGATGCATCGGCTGCGGCTGCCAGCTCTCGACATAGTCGCCGCTGACCTGGACATGGCCGATCGGTGCGCAGAACTGCGTTTCGACCTGCCCATCCGCTGCCAGCGCACGCACGGTCAGCAAGGTGATTTCATAGTCGAAATCGATGAAACCCTCGACGATCACCCGACCCGGACCGACCCGGCCACCTGACATCGCATGGTCCCAGGCGGCCTGCACCCCGGCTGGCGCGTCGATCTTGCTCTGGCCCTTGCCCGAACTGCTCATCACCGGCTTGACGACGCAGGGATAGCCAATGCCCTGATCGATCGCTAGCTGCAACTCGGCCAGCGAATCGCAGAACTTGAACGGGCTGGTCGGCAGGTTCAAGGTTTCAGCCGCCAGCCTGCGAATGCCTTCGCGGTCCATCGTCAGGCGG
>CANFIC010000414.1 GCA_947446685.1 Burkholderiales bacterium | reverse complement strand
TGTCGGTGATTCCCGGGCCGATCGGCAAGCCGGTCAATGGGCCGATGGGATCGAAAAATGTGCCTGCTTCCGTATGCAGGTAGTCAGACCCCAGCAACACCACCTCGGCCTGCACGTTGCCAGAGGCAAGAGCTGCCAAAGCCAGCGCAGTCGCGCAGCAACGCCTGATAACTGGGATCGATTTGGAAAATGGATGCATGAGCTTGCTCCTGATGGGATTCCGGGTGGAAAAGATGGTTCGCCTGGCGGCCACCCGCTCGCCTGGCGCCTCGATCAAAGCATGATGGGGTCGGTCAGTCTGTCCTGAGCCCTAGGGGCAGTAATTACCCGGGCAGCCATGGCGGGGCATCGATCTTCGGAAGTCGTCGCCGAGGCCGCAGGGCCTCAGTCCCTTCCCAGCCTTGCCGCTGGCAGGCGGCAAGTCCTTCAACCGGCGTCACTAAGGCCGCAGGGCCTTGGTACCTTCTCAGCCTTGCCGCTGGCAGGCGGCAAGTCCTTCGGAAGTCGTCGCCGAGGCCGCAGGGCCTCGGCTCGGCACTTCCTTAGCCCCTAGGGTGGTGCTGGGCGTGGATGGTTTTTAGGCGTTCGCGGGCGACATGGGTGTAGATCTGGGTGGTCGACAGATCGGCATGGCCGAGCAGCATCTGCACGGCGCGCAGGTCGGCGCCATGGTTGAGCAGATGGGTGGCAAATGCATGGCGCAAGGTATGCGGCGACAAGGGGCTGGTGATGCCGGCGATCAGCGCGTATTTCTTCACCAAGGTCCAGAACATCTGCCTGGTCATGCCGTCGCCACGGATGGTGACGAACAGCGCATCGCTGCGCATGGCCTTGAGCAATTCGGCCCGGGCTTCGCGCAGATAGCGCATCAGGTAGGCATGGGCCTCCTCGCCGAAGGGCACCAGGCGCTCCTTCGAGCCTTTGCCGGTAATGCGCAGCACTGCCTCCTTGAAGCCGACATGGACGCTCTTCAGCGTCACCAACTCGGTCACGCGCAGGCCGCTGGCATACATCAGCTCGAGCATTGCGCGGTCGCGCAGCCCCAGCGGCGTGTTCAGGTCGGGCGCTTCGAGCAGCGCCTCAACCTGGGCCTGGCTCAGCAGCTTGGGCACGCGCAGCGGCTGGCGCGCATTCTGCAGGCGCAAGCTCGGGTCCTGGCTGATGCGCTGCTCGCGCAAGGCCCAGCGGAAATAGCGCTTGAAAACGCTCAGCCGCCGGTTCGAACTGGTGCTGCGGCTGCCGGCATGGCGGGCGCTGGCATAGCCGAGCAAGTTCAGCTCAGCACATTGGTCGAGCGCCAAGCCGCTTTCGGCCGACAGCCATTCAGCCAGCAGCGTCAGGTCGCGGCGATAGGCTTCCAGCGAGTTGTCGGCCAGCCCGTCCTCGAGCCACAAAGCCTCGATGAAGGCGTCGATCGTCGCCTGGCTGGCCAGCAGTTCAGCGGGCGCAAGCGCCTCAGTCGAGCGTGAGTTTTTGCTGCGCGACGACGGTCTTGTAGACATCGAGTTCGGCCTTCATCTGGGCAGCAAATTGCTCGGGTGTGTTCGCCACGATCAGCGAGCCGGTCTCTTCAATGCGCTTTTTCACATCAGGCAGCTCAAGCGTCTTCTTCACCGAGGCATGGATCTTGTCGACCACATCGCGCGACATGCCCTTGGGGCCATAGAGGCCGTAATAAGCCATGCGATTCACCGGCTCCAAGCCGACGTCCTTGAAGGTCGGCACATTGGGCAGTTGCGACAGGCGGTTCGGCGCCGCGATGACGATCGCGATCAAGCGGCCGTCCTTGATGAACGGCAGGGCTGAAGGCAGATTGTCAAAAATGATCTGCACCTGGCCGGCGACGGTGTCGTTCAAGGCCGGGCCAGCGCCACGGTAGGGAATATGGGTCAGAAATACGCCCGCCAAACTCTTGTACAACTCCATCTGCAGATGGCCGACGCCACCGGTACCCGAACTGGAATAGCTGTACTTGCCGGGATTCTTCTTCAGTTCGGCGACAAAGCCCTTGTAGTCGCGTGCCGGAAATGATGGGTGCACGGCGATCACATTGGGCGTTGCCGCCACATTGATGATCGGCGTGAAATCGGTGACCGGGTTGTAGGGAATCTTCGGGTTGATCGCCGGGTTGGCCGCCGTTGTCGACACCGTGGCCACGCCGAGCGAATAGCCATCAGGCGCAGACTTGGCGGTTTCATTGGCACCGATCGAGCCGCCGCCACCGGCCTTGTTCTCGACGATCATCGGCTGACCCAGCGCCAGATGGACCTTCTCGGCCAGCACCCGGGCAATGATGTCGGTCGTGCCGCCGGGCGCGAATGGCACCACCAGGCGCACCGGCTTGGAGGGGTACACGTCGGCCAGCGCCAGCGTGGCGCTGAACAGCAAGAGCGTTGAAATACCGGACAGGCAGTAACGACGATTCATTGAAACTCCAGAGGTGGGTGGGTGCGGGTAAGGGCAGATTATTGCGTAGCATGACCGAGCAAACCGGCCTTGAGTCGCTGGTCGACCGGCAGTTCACCGATAAAAACTTTCAGAAATGCATTGTAAAGATCGGCTCCCGGGATCGCTTGGCCCCATGGGTGGCCGTTGACGGTCAGCAGCGTGCCCTGTTCGGGCAAAAAGTCGATATTGATCCGATCCTTCTTCATGACCTTGCCGACCGCCTGCAGGTTCTTCAGCAACAAGGGTAGGCGCTGGCTCAGCGCGGCGCGCTCGGCTTCGCTGCAGTTGCGCGCCACGCCGATGTTGATCGCCTTGACGAACTCGTCGGCGTCGACTGAATTGAGTCCGATCGGTAGCTTCTTGGCGATGTCGAGCAGCAGACGGATCTGCAGGCGTTTCGGGCCCGGGGTCGCCAGCACCGCCTCGGCGCTGGCTGCCTTGGCCGTCAGGTAGAGGCCCGCGGCATAGATCCGGATGATGGCCTCGGCGCGTTTGCCCACACCATTGAGCAGCAACTGGCTGCCGCCGAGTTGCAAGCTGTCGTCGAAGTCCTGGTCTTCGTAATGCAAGGCCAGCGCCGGGCCGGCTAGCCACAAGCCTGCGGCGCCGAGCAGGCATTGCCTGCGGCGCGCTGATGCGCATGGCGCGATCGATGATTTTTCTTCAGACATGCATGACTCCTTAGCCGACAGACGATAAGCGCTGATGCCCCGCCGCAGCTTGCGCCGAGGCTGTCACACTCCTGCCCATGCCCGATATATTGCTCTTGCTCCCCGACTTCTTGCTGATTCTCAGTGGCTTCTTGCTTTGCCGCTTCACTGCGCTGAACCGCAGCGTCTGGGAGGCGGCCGAGCGGCTGGTCTATTACCTGCTGTTTCCGGTGCTGCTGTTCAATTCAATCCTGAGTTCGCCTTTGCAATCGGCTTCAACCGCCCGCCTTGCAATGGCCGGACCGGCGACGATTTTCGCTGGTATCTTGCTCGCCCACAGCCTGCTGCTGCTGCCTGCGGTGGCCAGAGCGCCGCTGAACCGCTTCCATGCCTCGGGCGCGCAGGTCGCTTTTCGCTTCAACTCCTTCATCGC
>CANFIC010000413.1 GCA_947446685.1 Burkholderiales bacterium | reverse complement strand
CCCGGCCTTGACGAACCCTGGGAGCAGGCCAATGTCGGCCGACCCGCGCATATCGCCAGCCCGCTGCAGATCATGACCGAAGGGCCGCTCGGCGCCGCAGCGTTCAACAATGAATTCGGCCGGCCGATCCTCGGCGGCTATTTCCGCGTCTACGAGCAGGAAGTCGACGGCGTGCAGCGCGGCTATCACAAGCCGATCATGATCGCCGGCGGCATCGGCGCGATCCGCAGCGATCTGACGCACAAGATCGCCTTCCCGGCCGGTTCGCTGTTGATCCAGTTGGGCGGCCCGGGCATGCGCATCGGCATGGGCGGCAGCGCTGCCAGTTCGATGGCGGCAGGCACCAATACCGCCGACCTTGATTTCGATTCGGTCCAGCGTGGCAACCCCGAGATGGAGCGGCGGGTGCAGGAAGTCATCAATCATTGCTGGGGCCTGGCCGAGCGCAACCCATTGCTGGCGATCCACGACGTTGGCGCTGGCGGCATTTCCAACGCCTTCCCGGAACTGGTCAACGATGCCGGCCGCGGCGCGCGGTTCGATCTGCGTCAGGTGCCGCTGGAAGCTTCGGGCCTGGCGCCCAAGGAAATCTGGTGCAACGAGAGCCAGGAACGCTATGTGCTGGCGATCGCGCCCGCAAGCCTGCCGCTGTTCCAGGCGCTGTGCTTGCGCGAGCGCTGCCCCTTTGCCGTGGTCGGTGTCACAACGGAGCAGCCTGATCTGGTGCTCGAGGAAGGCCCCGGCGGCGAGCGCGTGATCGACATGCCGATGGATGTGCTGCTGGGCAAGCCGCCAAAGATGCAGCGCGATGTGCAGCGGGTGGTTCGCGCGGGCGGCCACCTGGAGCTGACCGGCGTCTTGCTGGCGCAAGCCGCCTATGACGTGCTGCGGCATCCGACCGTGGCCTCCAAGCGCTTTTTGATCACGATCGGTGATCGCACGGTTGGCGGGCTCAATGCGCGCGACCAGATGGTCGGGCCCTGGCAGGTGCCGGTGGCTGACTGCGCGGTCACCCTGGCAGATTTCAACGGTTTTGCCGGCGAGGCCTTTGCGCTCGGCGAGCGCACGCCGCTGGCCGCGGTGGACGGGCCGATTTCGGGCCGCATGGCGGTGGCCGAGGCGATCACCAATCTGCTGGCCGCGCCGATCGAGTTGTCACGCGTCAAGCTGTCGGCCAACTGGATGGCTGCTTGCGGCGAGCCGGGCGAGGACGCCGCGCTGTTTGACACGGTCAAGGCGGTGGGCATGGAACTCTGCCCGGCGCTGGGTATCTCGATTCCGGTCGGCAAGGATTCGCTGTCGATGCGTACCCGCTGGTCCGGGGCCGATGGGGCCGAGTTGCAAGTTACCGCGCCGGTGTCCTTGATCATCACCGCCTTCGCAACGCTGGCCGATACGCGCGGCAGCTTGACGCCGCAGTTGCAAGCTGGCGACACCAGCCTGATCCTGGTCGATCTGGGCCAGGGGCGGGCGCGCATGGGCGGCAGCATCCTGGCGCAGACCTTGAACCAGTTCGGCCATGAACTGCCCGATCTCGACGATGCCAGGCAGTTGCAGCGCCTGGTGCTGGCCGTGAATGAATTGCGTGCCGCCGGCAAGCTGCTGGCTTATCACGATCGCAGTGACGGCGGCCTCTGGGCGGCGGCCTGCGAGATGGCTTTTGCCGGGCATGTCGGCCTGAGCTTGAATGTCGACATGCTGGTTACCGAGGGCGACGGCATCCAGGACAGTCGCGCCGATTTCGGCGACTCGAAGAACTGGGCCGGTCAGGTCAGTGCCAGGCGCGAAGAGTTGACGCTGAAGGCGCTGTTCAACGAAGAGCTCGGCGTGCTGCTGCAGGTTCGCACCGAGGAGCGCGACGCGGTGATGCAGGTGCTGCGCGCGCATCAGTTGTCCAAGCACAGCCATGTGGTCGGCAAGCCCAACCACAGCGGCATGGTCGAGGTCTGGCGCGATGCCAAGAAGGTCTTCAGCGCGCCGCTGGAAGACCTGCACAAGGCCTGGGATGCGGTCTCATGGCGAATTGCGCAATTGCGCGACAACCCGGTCTGCGCCGATTCGGAACATCAGCAGACCGGCTTGGCGGCTGACCCCGGCCGCCATCTCAGCTTGAGCTTCGACCCGCAGGAAAATCCGGCCGCGCCGTTCATCAATCTCGGCGCGCGGCCGAAGCTGGCGATTCTGCGCGAGCAGGGCGTCAACTCGCAGGTTGAGATGAGCTATGCAATGGCCTTGGCAGGCTTTGATACCTTTGACGTCCACATGAGTGATCTGCAGTCGGGCGCCGCCAGCTTGGATCAGTTCAAGGGCTTTGTTGCCTGCGGCGGCTTCAGCTACGGCGACACGCTCGGCGCCGGCGAAGGCTGGGCCCGCTCGGTCATGTTCAACCCGCTGCTGGCGGATCAGTTCAAGGCCTTCTTCGCCCGCTCCGACAGCTTTGCCCTCGGTGTCTGCAATGGCTGCCAGATGATGGCGGCCTTGTCGCCGATCATCCCCGGTGCGCAGAACTGGCCAAAATTCACCCGCAACCGCAGCGAGCAGTTTGAGGCCAGGTTGGCGATGGTCGAGATCCTGCCCAGCCCGAGTCTGTTCTTCAGCGGTATGGCCGGCAGCCGCTTGCCGATCGCGGTCTCGCATGGCGAGGGCTTTGCCGATTTCTCGCAGCGCGGCGATGCCGGCAAGGTCGCGCGCGCCATGCGCTTCGTCGACCACCAGGGTCAGCCGACCGAAACCTATCCGCTCAATCCGAATGGCAGCCCGGACGGCCTGACCTCGGTGACCACCGCCGACGGCCGCTTCACCGTGCTGATGCCGCACCCCGAGCGGGTTTTCCGCAACGTCCAGCTGAGCTGGACTTCGGGTGACGTCAGCGAACTCAGCCCATGGATGCGGATGTTCCGCAATGCGCGGACCTGGGTCGGCTGAAGCTGGCTCAGGCCTGGTTCAATCTAGGTTCAAACCATCGAGCAAGCTGTAGGAATGCAGCTTGGCTTGGTTGTCATGGACCGCGCAGGCAACGATGAATTCATCGGCACCGGTGCGCTGCATGGTGGCTTGCAGGCCGGCGCGGACGCTGGCCGGCGAGCCGGCAATCGTTTCGGCCAGCATCCGCTCGACGCCGGCTTTTTCCTGGGCATTCCAACGCCCTTCCATGCTGTCTACTGGTCGCGGCAACGGCCCGCGCTGGCCACGCTGCATGCCGAGAAATCGCAGTTGCAGCGAGGTCAAGAGCCTGGCCGCCTCGGCGTCGCTGTCGGCGACGATCAGGTTCAAGGCCACCATCGCATAAGACTGCGGGTGCCTGCTGCTCGGCCGGTAGCTGCTGCGGTAGATCTGCAGCGCCTGCATCAGCAAGTCGGGCGCGAAATGCGAGGCAAAGGCGAAGGGCAGGCCGAGGTAAGCCGCCAGCTGGGCGCTGTAGAGGCTCGACCCGAGCAACCAGATCGGCACCTCGGTGCCCTGGCCCGGAATCGCTCGCACCACCTGACCCGGCCTTGCCGGCGCCAGATAGCTTTGCAACTCGATCACGTCTTCCGGGAAACGGTCTT
>CANFIC010000412.1 GCA_947446685.1 Burkholderiales bacterium | reverse complement strand
GTTTCAATGTCCCTACGGTCAGCGCGCAGACGGTGCAAGCCTGGTCGCAAGATCCGCAACGCACGCTGTTCTTGTGCGATGTACGCAGCCCGGAGGAATTCGCTCTTGGTAGCCTGCCCGGCGCCCAACATATGCCGGGCGGCCAGCTGATGCAGGCCAACGATCAATATGTCGGCGTGCGTCACGCCAGGCTGGTGCTGTTTGATTCTGACGGCATCCGCGCCTGCACAGTGGCCAGTTGGCTGAACCAGATGGGCCACGATGCCAGCGTGCTCAACGACGGGCTGGCCAGCCAACTCGCTTTGCCCGCAGTGGCTGCCGCCGCCATGCCGGTGCTGCCGAAAATCAGCGCCCAAGCCATGGCCGCCGGGCTGGCCAAGGGCGAGCTGATCGCCATCGACCTGCGCCCGAGCATGCAGTTTCGCCAAGCCCATATTTCCGGCAGCCGCTGGTCGATCCGCCCGCAACTCGCAGCAATGCTGGCAGGCACCCATCTCCCGGTCGTGCTGATTGCCGATGAGCAAGGCCTGGCCGCTTATGCAGCGCTTGACCTCCAGGCGCTGGGTCTGTCTGTCAGTCTGCTTGACGGGGGTCTGAGCGCCTGGCGGCTGGCCGGTTTGCCGCTGCAGAGCGCAGGCGATTCACCCGCCGATGGCGATTGCATCGACTACCTGTTCTTCGTGCATGACCGGCATGACGGCAACAAAGAAGCGGCGCGCCAATACCTGGCCTGGGAGATCCAGTTGATCAGTCAGCTCGATGAGCTTGAGCTGAACTCGTTTCGACTCCCCAGGGCCAAGGCGGCCTGAACGTCGCCCTCAAGCCTCTCGGGACTGGCCGAGCGCGGGGTAATCGGTATACCCCTCCTCGCTGCCGCCGTACCAACCCACCGCACGCGGGTCGTTGAACGGCCCGCCTTGCCGGATGCGCGCCGGCAGGTCCGGATTGGCCAGGAAAGGTCGGCCGAAAGCGATCATGTCGAAAGTTCCGGCAGCAACATAGTCGTGCGCGGCTTCGGGCGTGATCGCGCCATTGCCGATCAAGGTGCCGCTGAAATGCGGCTTGGTCGCGGCCAGCAACTGCGGCATGTCCGGACTGCCGGCCCAGGCATTGGTGTCGGCCAGATGCAGATAGGCCAGGCCATAGCCCTCGAGCAATTGGGCCACGGCCGTGGTCGTCGCTGCCGGGTCGGTATCGCGGCTGTTGTTGTAGCCGGCGAATGGCGAAATACGCACGCCGACGCGGTTGGCGCCGACTTTGGCGACCACCGCCTCGACCACTTCGCGCAGAAAGCGCAAGCGGTTTTCCATGCTGCCGCCATACAGATCGCTGCGCTGGTTGGTGCCCGGCGAGAGGAACTGGTGCGGCAGATAGCCGTTGGCGGCATGGATCTCGACCCCGTCGAGCCCGGCCCTGATAGCGTTCGCCGCGCCCTGTGCATAGTCGGCAATCGTTTCCTGGATTTCAGCCAAGGTCATCGCACGCGCTGGCGTTGCCGCGAGGCGGGCATAACGGCCGTTGGCCATCTGACCGTAGACCTGCAGCGCGTCGAGGTCGTCGTTGACTTCGGAAGGCCCCAGCGGCGGCTCGCCATTGAGGATCGCGTCGGCGCCGACCCGGCCGCAATGCCAGAGCTGCATGAAGATATGGCCACCTTCAGCATGGACGGCGTCAGCCACCTGGCGCCAGCCCTCGACCTGCGCCTCGCTGTAGATGCCCGGCGCCTTCTCGAAAGCGCAGGACTTGGCGGTGATGTTGGTGCCCTCGGCAATGAGCAGCCCGGCAGAAGCGCGCTGACGGTAATAAGTCGCGCTGATCGGCAGCGGCACGTCACCGGCACCGGCGCGGCAGCGGGTCAAGGGCGCCATCACGATGCGGTTGGGTAAATTCAGGCCCTTCAGGTCAAGCGGGTCAAATAGCGCAGTCATGCAATCTCCTGTGAATCAAACGGGGTGGGCGCGCCGGTCGGCCAGCGCCAAGCTCCGGTATTCTGAGGGGTTTTCAATTTTCTCGCAGCCGGCCGGATTGGCCAAGGAACCAGCATGCAGATCCTCAGCCTCAACACCGCCGCCGCCAGTCCCTTGGCGATCGACGCGAACCGCAGCGTCCTCAGCGGCATCAACAAGGCCCCGCGCCAGGGCCCTGTGGCGGTAACGACGCTCGGGCTGGCAGGCGACGAGCAGGCCGACCTGAGCGTGCATGGCGGTCTGACCAAGGCGATCTACGCCTATCCGAGCGAGCATTACCCGTTCTGGCAGACGGTGCGGGCGCAGGCCAAGGCGGCCGCCTGGGACGCTGTGCTGCCGCCGGGTGCGATGGGCGAAAACCTGACCTTGTCCGGCCTGCTCGAACAGGATGTCTGCATCGGCGACATGCTGCGCTTCGCCGATTGCGAACTGGTCGTCAGCGAGCCACGCTTCCCCTGCTTCAAGTTCAATGCTGTCATGGGCTTCAAGCAGGCGGCCAAGCTGATGCAGCAAAACGGCTGGTGCGGCTTTTACCTGGCGGTCAAGCACCCGGGGCAAATTCAGGCCGGTGAAGCATTCACGCTGCACCATGGCCCGCGCGAAATCTCCATCAACGAGTTGTTTCGCGCTCGCAACTGACGGGCCATATCAATCGGCTTCCCGGTCCGTTCAAAAGCCCAGTCGCAGCGTGAGCCTCAAGGTACGAGGCTCGCCGGCGTGGACGACTTTGTCGTTGACCGGTGCAGCTTCGCCCTTGAGTTGCGTGGCGTAGTAATACTCGATGTCGTTGTAGTGGCGATCAAAGAGGTTCAGGATGTCCAGCGACAGGCTGCTGCCGGCTGACAGCTTGCGGCTGATGCGCAGGTTGCTCAGCAGCGATGAACTCGAGCGCACGCTGTTGTCAGAAGTCAGCGCGCCCGAGCCGATATAGCGTTCGGTAAGGCTCAGCGACCAAGGGCCAAGATCCTTCAGCGTGACCGTGCCGGTGAATACGCGGTCGACCGAATTAGGCACATAGGGCCCGGTCGTGATGTCGTCGGATTCGTTGCGCTTGAAGCGCGCATGCGTCCAGGCCAGGTCAAGGTCGAACAGCAGCCAGGGTCGCGGTATCCAGTGGTTGTTCCACTCGAGGCCGTAGCGCCGGCTCGGGCCGTTCGGAGATGTGGTGCCCGCGTCGCCCGAATAGGTCAGCTCTGAATCAAAGTCCAGCTTCCACAGCGCCATTGAGCTTTGCAGGCCGGGAATCGCTTCCGTCCGCAAGCCCAGCTCGGAGCCTTGGGCGCGCACCAGACCCGGCACGCGATCCAGCGGATCACCAGTATTGGGGTTTGACTTGGTCGTCATGCCGCGCGCGTCGTTGCTGTGAAAACCACTGCCGGCATTGACGAAGAACTCGCTCTTGCTCCAGGGACCAAACACCAGCGACAGTTTGGGCGAAGCCAGAGATTTGCTCGCTGAACCGGTGTTCAAGGGTTGCAGCAGGCTGTCGACATGGGCCAGGACGCGGTCAGCGCGCAGACCGAAAAGGCCGCGCAGCTTGGGCGCGAATTCAACCGCTGTTTGCACATAGGTCCCGAGCAGGGCCTCGCCGAC
>CANFIC010000411.1 GCA_947446685.1 Burkholderiales bacterium | reverse complement strand
GGCGAGCTGGCGAAAATTCCGCATCAAGGCCGCGTATTCGCTGCTCAACCGCTGGCACCAGCCATGAACAAACCGGTAGTCCTCGTTTCCTGGGATGGCAGCAGCGAGCCGTTTGCGATGATCGCTCTCGACGCGCAAGCCAACTTCGATTGGCTGTTGTTTGATTTCTCCGGTCGCCATCCACCCGGCCCGATCGAGATGCGCGGTCAGCCTGTCGTCATGCTCGCCGGCCAGACCGAATGCAAGGGCGAGATTTACCAGGCTTTGGCCGAACATCTGGCGAGCCAGCAGCGAGTCCCTGACTATGTGGCCTTGATCGACGACGACATCATCCTCGGTGTCAGCGACATCAACCGCGCCCTGCATCTGGCGCGCTGTGCAGGGCTCGATGTGTTCTCGCCGACGCTGAGCCACGACAGCGATTACACCCATCGCTGGACCTTGCGCCAGCCCAACCGCCTTTACCGCGAGGTCGACTGGGTCGAGGTGATGATGCCCTTTTACCGCGGCGCGCTGTTCCTCGCCGGCCGGGATCATTACGCTGGCAATGTCTCGAGCTGGGGCATCGACAAATACCTGATGCCGACGCTGCAGAAATTGCTGGGCATGCAGCAGACCGCCCTGCTCGATGCGGTGATGGCCAGCCACCGCAGGCCGATCACCAGTGGCCAGAAGGTCTACCGCAATGGGCGCAATGCGGCACAGGAAAGCGCGCTGCTGAAAGAGCGCTGCCAAAGGCTGATCACTGAGCAAAAACCCGAATTGCTGGGCAGCGACTGGTACCGCCGCATCTTTTTGCAACGCCATAGCCGCACGCGCTGGCAGCAGTTGAAATTCGGCCTGGGCCGCCCGCTGCGGCGCTGGTTGGAAGAAAGTACCTGAGTTCAGCGCCGGCCTTGCCGGGTCAGCGTCCAGGCCGCGCTCTCGAGCCGGCATTTGAAGCTCTGCCACGACATCGCCAACCGCGAGGCATGGACATGCTGACGCAGCCGCCTGACGCTGTAATGGCGTATCCCGGGCTGCGGCCGCTGGTTCCAGAACTGCTGCAAGGCTGCGCCGATGCGCTCATGCGAAAAATACGGCGTCAGCTGGTTACCGGGCAGCCAGGGCTGCGAGGTATAGCGCAGATACAGCTCGTCGTCGGCATCGACTGCCAGCACATGGTCGACCAGCGCTTCGATCGATGCAAAGCGCTCGGCGACGATGAAGCTGTCAGGATTGAAATCCCGGGCGACATCGGGGTTGCCCCAGTAAATCGGCAAGCTGCCGGCCAGCATCGGTTCGAGCAGTTTTTCGGTCGTGTAGCCCGGCGTCGACGAGTTCTCGAAAGCCAGGGTGAACTTGTACTGACGGACAAATTCGAACTTGTCCTCGACCCGATAGCCCAGGTTGTTGAAATGCTTGCCGCCCGAGTCAACGCGCTGGCGACGATTGAGCTGCTTGAAAGCCTGGTTGCGCATCGGGCTGCGCCCGTTGGAGACCAGAAAATTACAGAACTTAGTCTTGGCTGCCAGGACTGCCCGGGCATCAAAGTCCGCTGACTTGATCAGCTTTTCAGCCTCAGCCAAATAGAAGAAATAGATCGGCAACCTGATATTGCGCGGCTCATCGGTGAGTTCCATGCTCGTGAAGGCCAGGTCGCATTGCCCGAAATCGGGCAGCATGTTCTCGCCGCTGTGATAGATCTTCAATCCCTTGAAGTCCCAATGTTTGCGGCCCCAATCCGAATAGATCAGGACATCGGCCTGGTGCATATCCTGGACCCATTCGACCTCGGCAAATTTGCGCCAAAGCGTCAGCCACAAGTTGTTGTGCGGGTCGAAATTCCAGAGTTGGTCGCTGAAGGCCAGCCTGACTTTATCCATTGCCCGATCGTATCAGCGCCGGGCTAGAAGCCAGGTCCTGCGGGCTCGAGCAAGGCTGCTGCTGCAAGGCCAGATACAACTGCTGATAACGGTCGACCATCAGCGCCAGCCCATGCTCGGCGAGCGCCCGGTTGCGTGAGTTGACTGCCAGGCCGGCAGCAAATTCCGGTTCAGTCAGCAGGTGCTGCAGCGCAGCCGCCAAGGCTTGCGAATCAGCTGCAGGCACCAGCAGGCCGGACTGCCCGTCGATCAGCAAGCCCTCGACACCGGGCACCTTGGAGGCCACGCAAGCGCATCCCGCCGCCATACCCTCGAGCAAGGCCAGGGGCATGCCTTCGTAATGGGTCGACAGCACGCAGATTTGCTGGCTCATCAGGCGTTGCGGCATCTCGCTGCAATGGCCTAAAAACCTGACCTGCTCCTGCAAACCCAATCTGGCCACCTCAAGTTCTGCCGCACGCCGGTAAGCGGACTTGCCGCCGCCGGCCAGGTAAAGGACCGGCGTCAGGCCCCGCGACTTCAGCAAAGACAAGGCGCGGATCAGCGTCAGGTGATCCTTCTGGCGGGCAAAACGAGCCGACATCACAAGGCCTGGCTCGCGCTTGAAGAAATCTTGTTCCGAGGCAGCAGTAAATCTTGTCAAGTCGATGCCGTTGGGAATCGTCAGCGTCAGACACTCAGGCATGCCCAATTGCAGCAAGCGCTGTCGCACGCCCTCGGACACCGCCACCAATTGATCCGTTCGGCGGCTCAGCCAGCGCGACAGGCCCAACTTCCAGAGCAAGTAACGCTCGCGGGAGTTATGTTCAACCTGGATCAGCTTGGGTACCTTGGCCAGCAGTCCGGCCAGACGCCCGAGCAGATGTTCCGGAAAACCATGGGCGACCAGCAGATCGGGCCGCAGCTTGAGGCATAGCCGGTACAAGGCCCAGACCGTCACCAACCGCGACCAACCGGGCAGCACAACAACTTGCAAGCCCCGGTCCCGCAAGGCCTGTACCTTGGCAGCATCCGTATTGCTTTTGCGCCGCAACACGAGCAAGGGTTTGACCCGCTGGCTGTTCAATTCAGCCAAGGCCAGTTCGATCGCCACCTGGGTCGCCCCGGAAAATCCGCCAGTGACGAAATGCAGCACCAAGCTGCGCTCGGGACTTGTCGAAATATTGAATTCGCCATCCATCATGGCGCGCAGTATATAAACTACCGAAACAATTTAGAATTGTTTCAGCAATAAATTTTTACCAAATAAATTTTTAAACGATGGAAACGGTCAAACCGCTTGGCCGGCCAATTTTTTCTCCACTGCAAACAAAACGCTGGCCAAGTCGGGCCAGCTTTGCCCGGGGCCCTGGACAAAATCGACGCTGGCACCCCAAGGCAACCATTGCCTGGCTTTAGTCGGCCCCAACAGGCTGAGGAGCGGCGCGCCGGCTGCCGCAGCCAGATGGGCCGGGCCGGTATCGTTGGCAATCACCAGCGCTGCACGCTTGAGCAGGGCCGCATAGGTCGGCAGATCCAGTCCGGTCAACTGCTTGGCGCCAGGATAGCCAGTCCGGGCCGCCGCCTCCTCGCCCGGGCCCGGGCAGATCACCAGTACCTGGCCCTGGGCAAGCAAATGCCGGCTAAGTTCGGCAAACCAGGGCCATTTCTTGTCCTGCTTGTCGACCAGACCCGCGGCAAATGGAACGATGCAGATGAATCC
>CANFIC010000410.1 GCA_947446685.1 Burkholderiales bacterium | reverse complement strand
TCTCGCGCTGACAAAGCGGGCAAGAGCCATCAAAGTAGACCGTCAAACCGGGCATTGCGCCGCTCATGCGGCCAGGTCCGCGCGCGCCAGCATGCGACCTTGCCGATCCACCAAAAAGCCCTCGCCCAAACCTGGGTAGGCCCCGGTCAAGCCGGTCATGATGACCTGGTGCGTGATCCAGACTTCCATGCGCCCGGCGGGCATCGCCAGCAAGCGTTCACGCAAGGCCTGTTGCTGAGCGGCCGGATCGCCTTGCCCGTCAAAGGTGGAATTGAGCGCAGACCAGTCTTCGAACTCGCCGAAAGCCAGGCGCGCGGTGTCCTGGCAGCGGCACCATTGGCTGCTGCGCACCGCATCGGGCTTGATCAGCCTGGCCCGCATCCATTCGCCCAGCTTGCGCGAGGCTTGCCGGCCCGCTTCGCTCAGGTTGCGCTGAGTCTGGCATTGGCCGATGACGAAGCCGGGCGGGTCACCCAGCCCCGGCTCGGTGGCGGCATGGCGAATCAGCAAGACACCCCCCTCGCGCTGCCAAAGCCGGGCCAGGTCAGCCAGGGCGCTGGTGGGAACGTTGGCTGCAACAGCGGCCGACAGCGGCGCTGTCAAAACCATTGACAGGCAAGTCAGCCATTCGCGGCGGCTCAGTGGGCGGGGCAGAAGTTGACTCATGATGAATGCCGGCTGCTCAGGACAATTCGCCGGCGGCAATACGGCGCAACGCTTGCTCGAAAAACTCGACCGCTTGCCCGCCCGAAATCAAATGCTTGTCGTTGATGATGATGGCCGGCACCGAGCGGATACCGGCTTGCGCGTAAAAACGCTGGCGCTCACGTACTTTGTCCCCCAGCGCATCGCTGTCCAGCAGTTGCCGGGCAGCTTGCACATCAAGCCCGGCGGCGGCCACAGCCGCGAGCAAGACTTCGGCGTCTTCAATGCATTCAGCGCGGCCCTGGTAGGCCTGCAAAAAAGCTTTTTTCAGCGCATGTTGGGCGCCATCGCCCTCTGCCTCGGCCCAACAGAGCAGGCGGTGGGCGTTGAAGGTGTTGTAAACCCGACCCCGCCCGCCCGGATGAAACTCGAAACCCACCTCAGCGCCCCGCGCGGCAATGGTCTGGCGGATTTGCGCTTGCTGAGCGGGCGTCGAGCCGTATTTTTCAGTCAGGTGTTCGCCCAGATCCTGGCCGCCAGCAGGCATCTGCGGGTTCAACTCGAAGGGCTGGAAATGCAACTCTGCCTTGACCTCGCCGTTCAGGCGCTCAAGAGCCATTTCCAGCGCGCCCAGGCCCACGGCGCACCAGGGACAGGCAATGTCAGAGACGAAATCGATCTTCAGGTGGGTGCTCATGGCGGGCTTTCGGCAAGGCTGGGTAAGGGGGCAATGCCGTATTTTCCGCGTGACCGACGCTGTCCGCTGAAGGCCGAAAAAATGGCCAGTCCTACAGAAGGGCGTCGCATCAAAGCGGTGTCCTCAAATCCAAACCCCTTGGAATTGCGCCCAGGGAGGCTCTCACCTTGGCAGAGCTGCGCTGCATCGGCATCGCGCGATCATCATTTCCTTCCTTGCGATCGGGCAGGTTCCAGCGGTTTGTTATAAAGAGCCACCGCGCAAGTCGTTCCGGCCAGCAAGCCGAAGTCATCAAGGATCCCCGTGAGCACAGAAAAGAAGTTCGCCTCCCAGGCCGACCTGGAAGAAAAGAAGGTCAGCTTCGTCAAGCTGTCCGAGCATGCTTATGCCTATACCGCCGAGGGCGACCCGAATACCGGCATCATCATCGGCGACGATGCGGTGCTGGTCGCCGATACCCAGGCGACGCCGGCGATGGCGGCTGACGTGATCCGGCGCATCCGCGAGGTCACCGACAAGCCGATCAAGTACGTGGTGCTGACCCATTACCATGCGGTCCGCGTGCTCGGCGCCAGCGCCTACCAGGCGCAGCAGATCATCGCCAGCCAGGACACCTATGACCTGATCGTCGAGCGCGGCGAAGCCGACAAGGCCAGCGAAATCGGCCGCTTCCCGCGACTGTTCAGCAATGTCGAGACGGTGCCGGCCGGCATGACCTGGCCGACCCTGACCTTCACCGGCAAGATGACGCTGTGGCTGGGCAAACTCGAGGTGCAATTGCTGCAACTCGGTCGCGGCCACACCAAGGGCGACACCGTGGTCTGGCTGCCGCAGGACCGCGTGCTGCTGTCGGGCGACCTGGTCGAGTTCGACGCCACGCCCTATGCGGGCGACGCCTATTTCAAGGACTGGCCGCAGACGCTGGAGAACGTCGCCAAGCTCGGTGCCCTGTCGTTGGTGCCAGGTCGCGGCCCGGCGCTGATCGGTGAAGCCAGGGTCGCGGCCGGCCTGCTCGCCACCGGCGGCTTCATCGCCGATGTACGCGACAGCGTGGCTGCCGGAGTTGCTGCGGGCAAGGACCTGAACGCGGTCTACAAGGAAACTTTTGCCAAGCTCAAGCCCAAATATGGCCATTGGGTGATCTTCGACCATTGCATGCCGTTCGACGTGACAAGGGCCTATGACGAGGCGACGCAGTTCCCCGATCCGCGCATCTGGACCGCCGAGCGCGACCGGCTGATGTGGGAAACGCTGGAAGGCTGACCGATGGACGGCGCGATGGCTGCTGCACCGGGCTCAGGCCTGGGCTATGACGCCAGCGCCAGGCAGATCCAGTCGCATGTATTTGCCTACCAGCGCTCGCCCGACCAGGACCGCGCGATGCCGCATCGGCATCAGCTTGTCATCGTCGGCGCCGGCCCGGTCGGGTTGAGCCTGGCGATCGACTTGGCGCAGCGCGGCCGCAAGGTGCTGCTGCTCGACAATGATGACAAGCTGTCGAGCGGCTCGCGCGCCATCTGTTTTGCCAAGCGCACGCTCGAGATCTGGGACCGGCTCGGCCTGGGCGACCCGGCCTGCGCCAAGGGCGTCGAATGGAATGTCGGCAAGGTCTGGTTCAGGGACGATTTGCTCTACCGCTTCGACCTGCTGCCCGAGCCTGGCCATCAGCGCCCGGCTTTCATCAATCTGCAGCAGTATTACGCCGAGGCCTTTCTGGCAGTTCGCGCGGCTGAACTGCCCGGCATCGAGATCCGCTGGAAGCACAGCGTCGCAGCGCTCGAGCAACAGGACGAGGGCTTGCTGCTGGGCATCGACACACCCGAAGGTCGCTACCAGATTGCCGCCGACTATGTGACCGCCTGCGATGGTTCGCGCTCGACGCTGCGCGGCCTGCTCGGCCTGGAAAGCAAGGGCCGGGTCTTCCAGGACCGCTTCCTGATCGCCGATGTGAAGATGGCGGCCGACTTCCCCGCCGAGCGCTGGTTCTGGTTCGACCCGCCCTTCCACCCCAACCAGAGCGTGCTGCTGCACCGGCAGCCCGACGGCGTCTGGCGAATCGATTTCCAGCTCGGCTGGGATGCCGACCCGGAAGAAGAAAAAAAGCCCGAGCGCATCAAGCCGCGCGTCGACGCGATGATGCAGCAGGCCCTCGGCTATGCGCCGCCCTATGAACTCGAATGGGCCAGCGTCTACACCTTTGCCTGCCAGCGCATGAACAAGTTCCGCCATGG
>CANFIC010000409.1 GCA_947446685.1 Burkholderiales bacterium | reverse complement strand
TTCGGCGGCTTCTTCGTGACGCGCCGGATGCTCGAGATGTTCAAGAAGAAGGACAAGAAGGCCCCCGCAGCCGCAGGAGACAAAGCATGAGCCTGAACCTCGTCACGCTGCTCTACCTGGTTGCCAGTGTCTGTTTCATCCAGGCGCTGAAGGGTCTCAGCCACCCGACCAGTTCGATCCGCGGCAATCTGTTCGGCATGATCGGCATGGCGATTGCCGTGCTGACCACCGCCGCCTTGATCGTCAAGTTGTCCGGCGGCGCCGGTCCCGGCATGAGCTATGTGCTGGTCGGACTGGTGATCGGCGGCAGCGCCGGCACCTTGATGGCCAAGCGCGTCGAAATGACCAAGATGCCCGAGTTGGTGGCCTTCTTCCACAGCATGATCGGCCTGGCAGCGGTGTTCATCGCGGTGGCTGCGGTGGTCGAACCCTGGGCCTTTTCGATCGTGCCCAAGGGCGGCGAGATCCCGGGCGGCAACCGCATCGAACTGGCGCTGGGTGCCTTCATCGGCGCGGTCACCTTCACCGGCTCGGTCATTGCCTTCGGCAAGCTCAGCGGCCAGTACAAGTTCCGCCTGTTCCAGGGCGCACCGGTGCAGTTCGCGGGCCAGCACAAGGTCAACCTGGTGCTGGGCTTGTTGGCTTTGTGGGCCTGCGCGGTGTTCTTCCACACGGGCTACCAGCACGCCTTCGTGATCGTCATCCTGCTGGGCTTGGTGCTGGGCGTGACGCTGATCATCCCGATCGGCGGCGCCGACATGCCGGTGGTGGTCTCGATGCTGAACAGCTATTCGGGCTGGGCCGCAGCAGGCATCGGTTTTTCGCTGAACAACGCGATGTTGATCATTGCCGGCAGCCTGGTCGGTAGCTCGGGTGCGATCCTCAGCTACATCATGTGCAAGGCGATGAACCGCAGCTTCTTCAATGTGATCGGCGGCGGCTTCGGCGGCGAAGCGACATCGGCAGCTGCAGGCAGTGCGGTGCAGCGTCCGGTCAAGAGCGGCAGCGCCGACGATGCGGCCTTCGTGCTGGGCAATGCCGAGACCGTGGTCATCGTGCCCGGCTATGGCCTGGCCGTGGCCCGCGCGCAGCACGCGGTGAAGGAACTGGCGGCCAAGCTGACGGCCAAGGGCATCACCGTCAAGTACGCGATCCACCCGGTGGCCGGCCGCATGCCTGGCCACATGAACGTGCTGCTGGCCGAGGCCGAAGTGCCGTACGACCAGGTCTTCGAGATGGAAGACATCAACGGCGAATTCGGCCAGGTCGATGTGGCCATCATCCTGGGCGCCAACGACGTGGTGAACCCAGCCGCCCATGTCAAGGGCAGCGCGATCTACGGCATGCCCATCCTCGAGGCCTACAAGGCCAAGACCATCATCGTCAACAAGCGTTCGATGGCCGCCGGTTATGCGGGCCTCGACAACGAGTTGTTCTACATGGACAAGACGATGATGGTGTTCGGCGATGCGAAAAAAGTCGTCGAGGACATGCTGAAGGCGGTGGAATAACTTTCAGCAGCGCCGGTACTGAGCAGAATCCGGCCATGTTTCCGCGTTTCTTTGTCGACATTGCGCTCGCCGGCCATGGCCCCGAGCTGAGTCTGCCGTCGGGTGCGGCGCGCCATGTGCAGGTGCTGCGTCTGCAACCGGGCGCGGCGCTGACCTTGTTCGACGGCACCGGTTTCGACTGGCCGGCGCAGTTATTGCGCATCGGCCGCTCCGAGGTTGTCGTGCAGTTGGGCGCAGGCCAGGCGGTGCAGCGCGAACTGGCCCAGGCGGTGACCTTGGCGCTGGTGATGCCGGCCAATGACCGGATGGACTTTGTGCTCGAAAAAGCCACTGAACTCGGCGCTGCCGCAGTCCAGCCCTTGATGAGCGAACGTTCGGTGCTGCGCCTGAACGCCGAGCGCGCGCTGAAAAAGGTCGCGCATTGGCAGGCCGTCGCGGTGGCGTCCTGCGAGCAATCAGGCCGCGCTGTCGTGCCGCAAGTCTTGCCGGTGCTGGCATTGGCGCAATGGTTGCAGAACCTGCCGCCAGCCAATGGCCAGCAGCGCTGGCTGCTCAGCCCGACCGCGGCCCGACCGGTCAAGGGCTTGGCGCGCGAGCCGGCAAGCAGCCTGCTGGTCTTGTCAGGCCCCGAAGGCGGGCTCAGCCCGGCCGAAGAACAGGCTGCAGTGCAGCAAGGCTTTGAAGCCGTCCAGCTCGGGCCGCGCATCCTGCGCGCCGACACCGCTCCGCTGGCCTTGCTGGCCTGGCTGGGACTGCAGCAAACATGAATCTCCAATTGCTGCTGCTGACGGTCTGCCAGGGCCTGTTCCTGACCAACAACGTCACTTTCATCGCCATCAATGGCCTGGTCGGCTTGGCGCTGGCGCCAGTTGCCTGGATGGCGACGCTGCCGGTCTGCGCCTATGTTGCGGGTGGTGCCATGTTTGCACCGCTGGTGGCGCGCCATCAGCGCGCGCTTGGCCGGCAGCGCGCGTTCCAGCTCGGCCTGCTGGTGGCGATGGGCTCATGCGGCCTGGCGGCCTGGGCGGTCGTGCAGCAGCAGTTCTGGTGGGTCGTCTTCGCCACCTTGATGGCCGGCTATTTCAATGCGACCGCCGGTCTGTACCGCTTTGCCGCCACCGAACTGGTGCTGCCATCGCACCAGGAGCGCGCCATTTCCTGGGTGCTGGCCGGCGGCATCCTCGGCGCCGTGACCGGACCCAACCTTGCCAATGCCAGCAAGGGCTTGCTGACCCAACCCTTTGCCGGCGCCTATCTGGTGTTGATCGGCGTGGCGATGCTGTCGTTCATGGTGATGTCATTCATCCGTTTCCCACCACTCCAGCAGGGCAGCGGTGCCACACCGCTGGGTCGAAGCTTGCGCGAACTGGCACGCCAACCGGTCTTCGTCGTTTCGATCGCCGCCTGCGCGCTGGGCTATGGCGTGATGAACTTGTTGATGGCAGCCACGCCGATCGCGATGGCGCAATGCTCGCATCCGTTCGACAGGACCGCGCTGGTGCTCGAATGGCATGTGCTGGGCATGTTCGTACCGAGCTTTTTCACTGGCAGCCTGATCAAGCGCTTCGGCGCCTTGCCGGTGATGGCGACGGGCGTGGTGCTGAATCTGGCCTGCGTCGTGATTGCCCTGATGGGGGTCGAGCTGATGAACTTCCTCGCCGCGCTGCTGTTGCTGGGCATGGGCTGGAACTTCCTCTTTATCGGCGGCACAACGCTGTTCACCCAGGCCTACCGGCCTGAAGAAAAAACCACCGCGCAGGCCGCGATGGACTTTTGCATCTATACAACGATGACGGTGACTTCGTTTTCGTCCGGCGCCCTGGTCACCACCGGCGGCTGGACCTGGATGAACCTGGGGTCCTTGCTGCCATTGGCGGCAACCGGCGCGGCGCTGGCCTGGTTGGCCAGCCGTAAACTTCAGCCGGCCTGATCGGTCGGCGCGGTCGCTGCGGTCGGTTTTGGCGTACGCGCCGAGCCGGCCACCAGCTCGAAGCAAAACAACCTGCATTCGATCGGGCCGTTCCACATCGGCACGCGGCGCGATTCCTTCAAGCGCATCTGGTTCGGCA
>CANFIC010000408.1 GCA_947446685.1 Burkholderiales bacterium | reverse complement strand
TGGCTGACGGCGGGCCTGACACGGCGGCCCAGATTGAGCAGCACCGCCACCAATTCATCTGGGGACACCGGTTTGCTGAGATAGACATCCGCACCGCCTTGCCGGTAGCCGGTCACCCGGTCATGCAGCGCCGTTCTTGCAGTCATCAAAACAATGCCGGCATCGGGCAGAGTCTCGCGCAAGCGACGCGACAGACTCAGGCCGCTCTCGCCCGGCAGATTCCAGTCGAGCACGAACAGGTCGATTGCGACCCGTGCGGCCAGGTCGTCGAAAGCCGAAACGCTGTTGACTGCATGGACGACGAAGTCATGGGCGGTCAGATGATCGGCAGTTTCTTCCCGCAGCAGCCGATCGTCTTCGACCAGCGCGACGACCAGAGGCGCCATCGCGGACTCGTTGTTCAGCATGGAAGCCCCAGATCGAAAATAACGACGCCGTCAGCTTTCCGGTAAAGCAGCGTCGCCCCGATCTTGCCGGCGGCATTGTGGGCGATGTGCAAGCCCATGCCGCTGCCTGGGATGTCGGACGTTTCCGGATTGCGGTAGTAGCGGGAGAACACCCGGGCCGGGTCGGGTTCGGTACCGATGACCACCTGGTTGGAAATCATGATCTGCACGAAGTCGTAGCTTGTTTTGGTGGCCGACAAGCGTACGACCTGGTCGACAGAATATTTGCAGGCGTTGTTGATCAGGTTGTCGATGATCGCCGTCAGCATCAGCGGGTCGGAACGCAACTGCAGGCCGGGCTCCAGATCGACTTCGAAGCGGTGGGTCAAGGCGTAGGGTTGAATCGTTTCTTCAAGTAATGCGCGAGCATCAATCGTTTTCTTGATTGTTGATTTGGCCGACAGTTCGATCCGGTGCGACTGCGCCACCTGCAGGATCAACGCATTCATCCGGTTCACCGAGGTCTCGATACGCTCGGCCCTGAGCTGGAAATCCATATTTTCATCTTCCGGGGCGGCTTGCTTGTGGAACAGTCGTTTGGCCGAAGCGAGGGCGAATTTGATGGTGGCAAGCGGCGTTTTCAACTCATGCGTGAGCATGTCAATCATCTCGCCGCGTTCGATATTCTTGTCTTCGAGCGCCTTGGCTTTGGCAGCGTTCAACTCAAATTGCAGCAGCTTTTTTGCCTTGTCAGCACGCAATGCCTTCTGTTCGTGGAAGACCATCCAGAGGACAAAAAGCCCGGCCGGCGCGCCGCTCAGCCGCAAGTCCTGCGGAGAGCCGAAGATCGGAAACCGGGCCAGCCAGCCAAATGTATTGAGATAACCAACGGTCAGCATGAAGGCGTAAAACGACCAGCCGAAGAGCAATTTCTTGCGCCACCCCGAGTGGATTCCGGACGCAGTTGCTGCCCCGAATAAATGCAGCCAGGGCATCGAGAACTGCAAGGCGATATGCAGCAATTCGGTCCCGGCTTGTCCCCCCAGCAGCATGAACAGATCGATGCCGGTCAATGCTGACCAGGCTAGAAACAATTTCTTGTAGAACGGTTGGGTCTTGTGAGGCGCCAGCAGCAGCCAGCCCCCCAGAGAAAACAAGGACGACCTGATGACCAGACCTGCATTGAAGAGTAGGTTCAACAACTCAGGCGGGCAAGCGGGGAACGTCCGGCTCATGGTCGCGTTGCCCAGGAGCGAGAGCAGGACGACGACAGCTTGAAAGCAGCAATAGCAGCGCAACAAGGCCGAACTTTCCACTTGAATGAACAACAGGCCCACCGCGAGCAGTGCGATAGCTGCGGCCATCGAAGACTGCGTGAATCGCAGGCGTTGGGTCGACCGGACCAGCAGGGCATCAGCAGCCAGCAACTCCGTCTTGACCACCGGGAAATTGGGGCTTTCTATTCTCAGATAGACCGTCTCCTTGTCCTGTTCAAGCGGCTCGAGCGCAAAGCAGAAGCTGTCGTCGAGGCATAGATTTTCAAGTCGCTGGGTTCCAGTCAGCGAGGCCTTCCATTGGCCATCGACCTTTTGGTAGAAGGTCAATTTTTCCACCTGGTAGGGTCCGACCCGCAAGATCAGCGGCTGCGTGGCCACGTCCCTGGAAGGTCTGATCGTCATCCGCAACCAGGTGACGGGCGATTGGAAACCCAGTTTCAGATCCCCGGTCATCGGACTGAATTCGACCCCGGCAACGGTGGCGATCGTCAATTGGTTCTGCGCGTCGGTGTAGAACTCCGTCTTGATGTCATAGCCTGCCTCTTCTGCCTGCACCGACCAAGGCAGCGACAGCAGGCAGAGCAGGAAAGAAATGCGCAGGACGCCGCTTAGAAAGTTCATCGCCAGAAATACCGGCGGGCCGGCGCATCAGGCAGGCCTTGGTGCGCTTGCCTGCCCAGCGTGGCCATGCTCGAGTTGGGCTGGAAATTCATAGGGCGATCAGTCATCGTCGATTCGAAAGCGCCCCAAATGGGAAAGACGCCGCTGGACCTGCGTGTCCGAACCGGGTCAATGGTTTACGTTGATTTGCGGAAGAAAATTGAATTCCGGTGATTTTATAAAAAAATCAATTGACCTGGGCGTCGGTCCGGCCCTGGCGAGCGAGCTTGAATTTTGCTTGCCCCAGCCAACGGCAGTTCGGAGCGGCAGGTTCTCTGGGCCCTGCGGTCTGGCCGACTGAATTCGACTCAGGCCTCGATCCGGTCGTACATATAGGTGAAGGTGGCCAAGGGCTTTTTCAGGTCGGGATGGACCTTGCCGAGGGCATAGCGCACCCAGCCGTTGGCCACTTCAATCACCTTGGCTGGCGGATAGACCTGCCGGTCGGCAAAGGGGCCGCCTGCGCGTCCGAACTTGAAATCCCATTCTTCACCGGCCTGTGGAGTTGCCGGTGCTGCCATTCTCTTTGTTGCCATCGATATTTACCTCTGCGTATTGCAAACAAAGTCAAATCCGTTCCGGAGTGCGGGTATTGATTGAAATTGACAATAGGGCAAGCATAAGAATCGAATTGGCTTGATTGCACAGCATTACAGGGCAAGGCTCACAAGAACCCATGAATTCCAGTCGATTGAGGAAAATTATTCGAAAAAATATTATGAGGCGTCGACTCCGGGGGGCAGGCCGGCTCGCACCGATTCGACGGCCATCGCTCAGAGCGGACCGAACCGCTCAGGCATCGAGCCTGTAATAGAGGTGGGTGAAGGTGGCAACGGGCTTCTTCAGGTCTGGGTGGGCCTTGCCGAGGGCATAGCGCACCCAGCCGTTGGCGACCTCGATGACCTTGGCGGGCGGGTAGATCTGCTTGGCTGCAAAAGGACCGCCTTCCCGTCCGAACTTGAAGTCCCATTCTTCCCCGGGCTGCGGTGTTATCGGTGCTGAAACTGGTTTTTCTCTGGCCATCGATATTCTCCTCACATCAAGTCAACGAAACTTGTTGATGAGGAGAATTCTAGAAACAGGCTTGTGACATTTCCGCAGAAAAGCTGAGGGAATCTCTCGATAACCCATGGATTTCAGCTGCTGGAAGTGAATATTTCACGCTGCGGCTTTAAATGACGTCGCAGCTTATACCCTGGCGGACTTCAAGTTTAAATTCGCCTGTCACAGGCGCGGCGCCATCGACTGAAAGCGGAGTTCAGTCCAGGTCGATCGGTAGGCAGAGCT
>CANFIC010000407.1 GCA_947446685.1 Burkholderiales bacterium | reverse complement strand
TGCGCGCTGTCAGCTACGGCCGCGGCCCGGACAAAAAGACGATCGCACGTTTGCGCAATGCCGGCATCCACTGCATGCCGACGGTCGGCGCGCTCAAGCATGCGCAAAAAGCCATCGAGATGGGCGCCAACATCATCACCATCCAGGGCGGTGAGGGCGGTGGCCACACCGGTTCAGTGCCAACCACGGTGCTGCTGCCCCAGGTGGTCGATGCGGTCAAGGTGCCGGTGGTGGCGGCTGGCGGTTTTTACGATGGCCGTGGCCTGGTCGCGGCGCTGGCTTTCGGAGCCCAGGGCATCGCGATGGGCACGCGCTTCCTGATGACCAGCGACAGCGGCGTGGCAGCGGCAACCCTGCAGCGCTATGTCGAGGTCAAGGAAGCCGACCGGATCCGCATCTCCTATCTGATCGACGGCATGCCGCAGCGCATGATCGACAACGAATACCTGACCATGCTGGAAAAAGCCTCGCCGTTCAAGCGTCTGCGGATTGCCTTGAGCAGCGCCATGCAGTGGAAGGCCCAGACCGGCATGACCATGGGCCATGTGGCGCGGGTGCTCTGGCAGGCTTTCCGCGAGGACCCTGCCACCTTGGCTCAAACGGTGATGGCGGCGAATGCGCCGGTGCTGCTGCAGCGCTCGATGGTCGAGGGCAAACCGGCCGAAGGCGTGATGTCGTCGGGCCAGGTCGCGGCCTTGATCGGCGAGTTGCAGAGCTGCGAACAAGTGCTGCAAGGCATCCTTGCCCAGGCGCTCGAGCGGCTTGAGGTGCTGGGGAATTTGCGGGGCAATCCGACATGAGCATGCAAGAACAATTCCATTCCACCCTGCATGCCAATGGCGTGGCCGAGATCGTCATCGACCGCGCCCCGGTCAATGCCTTGAATGCGGCCGGCTGGCATGGCCTGGCCGCCGAGATCACTGCCTGCGGGGCCAACCCGCAGGTGCAGGTGATCGTGATCCGGGCTGAAGGCCGCGGCTTTTGTGCCGGTGTTGACATCAAGGAGTTGAATGCCGATCCGGGCTTGATCGTTTCGGTCAACGCCGGCAATTACGCGACCTTCAAGGCCGTGCACCTGAATCCTGTGCCGGTCATCGCTGCCGTGCATGGCTTTGTGCTGGGTGGCGGCATCGGCATCTGCGGCGCAGCCGACATCGTCATCGCGGCCGAAGATGCCAGTTTCGGCCTGCCCGAACTCGACCGTGGCGCGATGGGTGGTGCGGCTCATATGCAGCGGATGTTCGGCGTGCAGAAAACCCGCTACCTGTTTTTTACCGGCGAGATGATCGGCGCCGCCGAGGCCTTGCAACTCGGCGCAATCGAGCGCATGGTGCCGCGCGCGCAATTGCGCGAGCAGGCGCTGGCCATCGCTGACAAGATTGCAGCCAAGAGCCCGGCCATGATCCGGCTGGCCAAAGAGGCCTTGACCGGCATCGAAGACGGCGACCTCGAAGCCAAGTACCGCT
The DNA here is from genome assembly GCA_947446685.1 of Burkholderiales bacterium. Taxonomy (GTDB): domain Bacteria; phylum Pseudomonadota; class Gammaproteobacteria; order Burkholderiales; family Burkholderiaceae_C; genus Paucibacter_A. The sequence continues at coordinate 2,146 of CANFIC010000407.1, read as the reverse complement.
GGGAGCAGGGCTTCACCCTGCAAGCCTATATGAGCCCTGACTCGGCCGAAACACGCAAAGCCTTCGTCGAAAAACGCGACGCCAAGTTCTGAAGGAGATTGCCGGCATGGATTTGAACTACAGCCCCCGACAACAGGCATTCCGCAGTGAAGTGCGCGCCTGGCTGGCCGGGCATTTGCCGAAGGAAAAGTTTGGCAGCTACGACACCCGCGAAGGTTTCGAGCAGCATCGCCAATGGGAAGCCACGCTGGCCGAAGCCGGCTACAGCAGTCTCACCTGGCCGGTCGAGTTGGGCGGGCGCGGCAGTGACTTGTTTGAATGGCTGATTTTTGAAGAGGAATATTTCCGCGCTGATGCGCCGATGCGAATCAACCAGAACGGCATCCTGCTGCTCGGGCCGACCTTGATGGAATTCGGCAGCGCCGAACAAAAAGCACGTTTCCTGCCGCGGATGGCGCGCTGCGATGACATGTGGGCGCAGGGCTGGAGCGAGCCCAATGCCGGTTCCGACATGGCCGCGATCAGCAGCCGGGCGATCAGGGATGGCGACGACTATGTGATCAACGGCCAGAAAACCTGGTCGACCCGGGCCTTGTTTGCCAACTGGATATTCGGGCTCTTTCGCAGCGAGTCGGGGTCAACCCGCCACCATGGACTCAGCTATCTGATGGTGCCGCTCGACGCCAAGGGCATCACGATCCGGCCGATCAAGGCGCTGAACGGCAAACAATCCTTTGCTGAAGTGTTTTTCGATGATGTGCGCGTCAGCGTCGACAACCGCATCGGTGAAGAGGGTCAGGGTTGGAATGTGGCGATGGCAACTGCCGGTTTCGAACGCGGTCTGTTGCTGCGTTCTCCTGCGCGCTTCCAGCGCACCGCGCAAAAGCTGGTACAGCTCTATCTGCGCCACCAGGCCCAGGCCGACCGCGATCCCGAGATCCGCAACCAGGTGCTGCGCGCCTGGATGGGTGCCGAGGCCTACAACCTGTCGAGTTATCACACCGTCAGCCGGCTGGCTCAGGGCGCCAAGGTCGGTGCCGAGGCCAGCACCAACAAGATCTTCTGGTCCGAACTCGATCTGCAGATGCATGAAACAGCGATGCGCATCCTCGGTCCCCGGGCCGAGTTGATCGACGATCCCGAAGTGCATGAGTGGCTGGAGGGTTTCCTGTTTGCGCAGGCCGGACCGATCTACGCGGGCACCAACGAGATCCAGCGCAACATCATTGCCGAGCGCGTGCTCGGACTTCCGAAAAGCTGAAGAGGATCACGATGAACTTCACCTTCAGCGACGAACAGATCGCATTCCGTGACTCGATGAGTCGCTTCCTGATGACCGAGGCAGCGCCTGAAATGCTGCGCGAAGTCTGGGAAACCGATGGCGGGCGTTCACCCGAATTGCGCGCCAAAATTGCCGCCCAGGGCCTGACCGCGCTGTCAGTGCCCGAGGCCGAAGGCGGGCTTGGCCTGGGCGATGTCGACTGGGCCTTGATGACCCAGGAACTCGGCTATTACGCCATTCCCGATTCACTCGCTGACACCGCTTATGTGGCCGCCGGTTTGCTGACCGGTTTGCCCGAAGGCCATCCGCTGCGTCTGGAATGGCTGCCCAAGGTGGCCGACGGTTCGGCACGCGTTGCGGTCGGACATCCGGTCAATCCCTGGGTGGCTGACGCGCATCTGGCTGATCTGCTGCTGCTGGCTCAGGCCACGCCGACCGGCCTGGCCTTGCATGGTCTGACCCGCGATCAGGTCAGGCTGGAGGCACAGCACAGCATCGATGCATCGCGCCGTCTGGCCGTCGTGCATTGGACGCCAAGCACCGCCAGCTTGTTGCTCGACGGCCCTGCCGCCCAGGCGCTTTGGGACCTGGCGCTGGACCGCGCCAATCTGAGCATCAGCGGGCAGTTGATTGGCCTGGCCCAGCGCATGCTGGATCTTTCAGTTGACTATGTGGCGCAGCGCAAGCAGTTCGGCAAGGTGATCGGCAGCTTCCAGGCGGTCAAACATCATCTGGCCGATGTCGTGACCTTGATCGAGTTTGCCAAACCGGTGCTTTACCGCGCTGTGCTGGCGCTAGACCAGGGCAGCAAAGAACGGGCGGCGTTGGTCTCTCATGCCAAGCTGGCCTGTGCTGAAGCGGCCT
>CANFIC010000406.1 GCA_947446685.1 Burkholderiales bacterium | reverse complement strand
TTCACGATGATGGAGTTCTATGCGGCCTACTGGACGCACCATGAGCTGATGGACTTCACCGAAGAAGTGCTGCGCCATGCGGCGCGCGCGGCTGCGGGCACGGCTGCGATCAGCTATGCCGGCAAGCCGGTACATCTGGACCAACCGTTCGCGCGCCTGTCGGTCCGCGATTCACTGGTCGTCCATGCCGGGCTCAGCGAAAGCCAGGCCGGCGATGCCGAATTGCTGCGCGAACGCCTCGGCGCGCTCGGTGAAGCGCCGCCCAAGCATTGGAATCTGCCCGAGCTGCAGTTCGGCATGTTCGAAGCGGTGGTCGAAGAAAAACTCTGGCAGCCGACTTTCATCATCGATTACCCGGTCGAGGTCTCGCCGCTGGCCCGGGCCTCGGACAGCAACCCAACGATCACCGACCGCTTCGAGCTCTTCATCACCGGACGCGAATATGCCAACGGCTTCTCGGAGCTCAACGATGCTGAAGACCAGGCCGCACGCTTCCAGGCGCAAGTGGCCAACAAGGACGCCGGTGACGAAGAAGCGATGTTCTTCGATGCCGACTTCATCCGCGCGCTCGAATACGGCATGCCTCCCGCCGGCGGCTGCGGCATCGGCATCGACCGTTTGATGATGCTGATCACCGACAGCCCGAGCATCCGCGACGTGATCCTGTTTCCGGCGCTGCGAAGAGAAGGCTGAACGGGGACTGGGGCCCCGCAATCCGCTGCGCTGCTTGCGGGCTACGGGTTGGCGGGCGGCGGGGCTGGCGGCTTGGTCAGCGCTGGGTGAATTCGGGCTTGCGCTTGTTGATGAAGGCGTCCATGCCTTCGCGCTGGTCTTCGGTGCCGAACAGCGCGTGGAAATAGCGGCGTTCGACGGCAACGCCGTCTTTCAGCGGGCCCTGGTAGGCCAGGTTCACCAGCTCCTTGATCAACATCACCGAAGGGCCGCTGAAGCTGTTGATGGCCTCGGCAGCGGCCAGGGCTTCGGTCAGCAGCGCCTCGGCCGGCACCACCCGCGAGACCAGGCCGGCCCTCTCGGCCTCGACGGCGTCCATCATCCTGGCGGTCAGCAGCATGTCCATCGCTTTTGACTTGCTGATCGCGCGCGGCAGGCGCTGGGTGCCGCCGGCGCCGGGGATGATGCCCAGCTTGATTTCGGGTTGACCAAACTTGGCGCTATCGGCGGCGATGATGAAATCGCACATCATCGCCAGCTCGCAGCCGCCGCCCAGCGCGAAGCCGGCCACCGCCGCAATCACCGGCTTGCGCACCTGCAGAATGGTTTCCCAGTTCTTCGAAATCAACCCGCTTTTGAAAGCGCTGATGAAGCTGTGCGGCTGCATCGTCGGGATGTCGGCGCCAGCGGCAAAAGCCCGCTCGGAGCCGGTCAGCACGATGCAACCGATGGCGTCATCAGCATCGAAGGCCAGCAAAGCCTGGCCCAACTCGTCCATCAACTGGTCGTTCAGCGCATTCAGCTGCTTCGGGCGATTCAAGGTGATCAGGCCGGTCTTGCGCTCGCCTTGGCCTTCCACGGCGGTGATGATGCATTGATAAGTCATGTTTTTTCCTGCAATGTGGATGACCTCGACTATAGGGCGGCTTGAAAGGCGCCGACTTGAGTTACCGTGCGGCATCCGTCTGATCCAATCAAGCGATCAGCAAGACAGGAGACAAGCATGAGCCCAGTCGCAAATCGTTTCGTCCTCTCGGTCATTGCCGCCGCCGCGCTGGCTTCCAGCGCATTCGCCGGCACAGTCACCGTCATCACCTCCTTCCCCAAGGAGCTGACCGGCATCTACAAGGCGGCTTTCGAGAAAGCCTATCCGTCGATCAAGCTGGAAATCCTCAACAAGAGCACCACCCAGGGCATCGCCTATCTGCGCGAACTGCCAGTCGGTCAGCGACCCGAGATTTTCTGGGCCTCGGCACCCGATGCCTTTGAAGTCCTGGCCGGCCAGAATCTGCTCGAGAACATCGCCGATCAGGCCAACAAGCAAGTGCCGGCCAAGGTTGGCAGCTATCCGGTCAACAACCCGCAAGGCCTGTACCTGGGCCAGGCCTTGGCCGGTTACGGGCTGATGTGGAACAAGCGCTATCTGGCGGCCAACAAGGTGCCGGCGCCGGCGCAATGGGCCGACCTGATGAAGCCGGTGTATTTCAACCATGCGGCGATGAGTTCCCCGTCGCGATCCGGCACCACCCACCTGACGGTCGAAACGCTGTTGCAGGGCGAAGGCTGGGACAAGGGCTGGAGCCAGTTGCTGCAGATCGCGGGCAATAGCGCGGCGATCACCGAGCGCAGCTTCGGCGTCCCCGATGGCGTCAACAACGGCCAGTTCGGCATCGGCCTGGTGATTGACTTTTTCGGCTTGGCGAGCAAGTTCACCGGCTTCCCGGTCGATTTCATCTACCCCGATGTCACGGCCATCGTTCCGGCCAATATCGGCCTGGTCAAGGGCAGCAAGAACGCCGACGAAGCCAGGCAATTCATCCGCTACAGCGTCTCGATGGAAGGCCAGTTGCTGCTGCTCGACCCGAAAATTTCCCGTCTTCCGGTGCTGCCGGCTTCGATGATGGGCGGCAAGGTGCCGGCCGGCTACCCCGACCCGTTCGAGCTGGCCAAGCGCGCCAAGGTGAATTTCGATTCCGATCTGTCAGAGTCACGCTACAACGTCGTCTCGTCGCTGTTTGACCAGACCATCACCTACCGGCACAAAGAGTTGCGGGCCGCGACCAAGGCCATCCACGAAGCGGCGGCGGCGCTGCAGAAGAAGCCCAACCCCGAGGGGCTGGCCCTGCTCAAGCAGGCCCGTGACCTGGCTTTCACCCCGGCAGTCGGCGCCGGTTTGGCCGGCGACAATAGCTTCCTGGCGCTGTTTACCGCGAACAAGAAAGATGCGTCGGCCAACAAGGAGTTGACCGGCCTGGAAGACCGCTGGAACGCCAAGGCCAAGGACAACTACGCCCGCGCCGAGGCAATGGCAAAGCAGGCCGGCGCACGCTGACCTAGGGCATGTCGAGTTCGTACGCCAGCAGGCTCTCAACGGCTTTGGGAGCGAACCGGTTCGAGCAGGTTCGCCCCGGCGCTTGGCTGGCCGGCGCCCTGGTGCTGGCCTTTCTGTCGCTGTTCCTGTTGCTGCCGATCGGGGAAGTCGTCTACAGCGCCTTTGTCGACGCCGATGGCAGCTTGACCTTCGGCCATTTCACCGCCTTTTTCAGCCAGGGCTTGATGCAGGAATCCTTCATCAACAGCCTGTGGGTGGCGAGCTTGTCGACCTTGTGCGCCGCGCTGATCGCCCTGCCGCTGGCCTATTTCACCGTCCGCTTCGAGTTTCGCGGCGCGCTGCTGATCCAGACCTTGGGTGTGCTGCCGCTGGTCATGCCGCCCTTTGTCGGCGCCGCAGCGATGCAGCTGATCTTCGGCCGCTCGGGGTCGGTCAACCTGCTGCTGATCGAGCATTTCGATCTCTCGCTGCCGCTGATGGAAGGCCTGAATGGCGTGATCTTTGTCGAATCGATCCATTACTTCCCCTTCATCCTGCTGAATCTGACGGTCGCGCTGCGCAATATCGACGGCGCGATGGAAGAGGCTGCGCTGAACCTCGGCTGCACCGGTTGGA
>CANFIC010000405.1 GCA_947446685.1 Burkholderiales bacterium | reverse complement strand
TGCCTTTTTGCAGGTTGTTCAAATTCACCACATAGGCGTTGTGATGTTTGCCATGGTGAAACTCCAGCGTCTCGGCACTGTAGTAAGGCGCCAGGGCGTCCTTGGCATAAGGCAATGCGGGCAATGTATGTTCCATATCAACTCCTAGGTGAGATTAGCGGGGGTTTCTTCCAGCGCGGATTGTATGCAGCTTCGTCAAGACCTTGCTGTCGTGCTGACAAGTTGCATCTCGGCCTCGCCGTCAGCGAGTACTGCATGAATTTTGCTGCCAGCATGCAGTTGGCGCACCGAGGTGAGTGCGTGGCCCTGGCCATCATCGAGCCAGGCATAGCCTCGCGCCAGCACCTGCTTCGGGTCGAGTGCGGCCAACCTGGCCTGCAAGGCATCCAGCCTCAAGCCCTGATTGAGCAAGGCCACGGGAGTGGCGCGCGATACCTGTCGGGCAAGATTGTTCAGACGCTGGTTCTGCAAAGCCTGCAGCCTGGGCAAAGCTTGGCTCAAGCGCTGTCTCAGTAACGCAAGCCTGCGAATCTGAGTTGAAAGCAACGCGGAAGGCCTGGACAGCCGTAGAGAGAGCCGATCAAGTCGCAATGTGGCACTGTCCAGACCCAGCTCGATACGGCGCTGCAGCGCGGCAGCCAGGCCGCTCAAGGCTTCCAGATTGGATTGCAGCGAAGGCGCAGCGAGTTCGGCCGCAGCGGTCGGCGTCGGGGCCCGCAGATCAGCCGCCAGATCGGCCAGCGTCAGGTCGGTCTCATGTCCGACGCCGCAAATGATCGGCAACCTTGACCCTGCCACCGCTCGCACCACCTGCTCATCGTTGAAAGCCCAGAGATCCTCGAGCGAACCGCCACCCCGCACCAGCAACAGCAAGTCGACTTCGTCCCTGGCATTGGCAGTCTGCAGCGCCTGCACCAGCGCTGCTGGAGCTTGATCGCCCTGCACAAGGCTCGGGTAAATGATCACCTCGATATGCGGGGCACGGCGCGCCAAGGCGGTCAGAACATCGTGCAAGGCGGCGCCAGCGGTCGAGGTGACGACACCGATACGCCGCGGGAAGGCCGGCATCTTGCGTTTGGCATCAGGATCGAAAAGCCCCAGGGCCTCCAGTTTGGCCTTCAAGCGCAGGAATTGTTCAAACAGCGCACCCGCCCCGGCGCGGCGCATCGCTTCGACAACAAACTGCAGTTCGCCCCGCGGCTCGTAAAGCGTCAGCCGTCCGCGCAACTCGACCAAGGCGCCGTCGCCTGGGGCGAAATCCAGCAGACTGGCGGCGCGCCGAAACATCGCGCAGCGGATCAAGGCGCTCTGCCCTTGCGCGTCCTTCAGGCTGAAATAGCAATGGCCGCTGGCCGCGCGGGTAAAGCCTGAAATTTCACCGCCGACGACACAGGAAGAAAAGCGCGACGCGAGGCTGTCCGAGGCGGCCGCAAGCAATGCCGCCACGCTCCAGACCGGGCGCTGCGGCGCAGCGGGCAAGCGATCATTCATCTGCAACTTTCAAGTTCAAACGATCCATGAATTCAAGCCAAGCCCCGTGATTTTCAAACAGTTTCAGCATTCTTTGTGGCCGTTCGGAAAGGCCTGCCGCCTTCGCTTCAAGCCATAATCGCGCGGTGCAGACGGATGCACGACCCTGCTGGCATTGCCACCTGTGCAATGCTATTTTCAGCCGCCTTCGATGGGGAATGCCTTTGTTTTCGATCATACAAGCCGCAGGCTGGCCGATCTGGCCCTTGCTCCTTTGTTCCGTGGTGGCCCTGGCATTGATCATTGAACGTTTTGCTAGTCTGCGAACCAACCGGGTCGTTCCGGCTCGTCTGCTCGAAGAAGTCCTCGGCGTGACCCAACACCAGTTACCGACGGCCGAGATGGTCAAGCGACTGGCCGAACATTCTTTGCTGGGTCGGGTGCTGGCAGCGGGACTGCGCGCAGCCGCCGCCGAACCGCGGATGCCTGAAGACAAGCTGAGACAGGTGTTCGAGTTGGCCGGCCGCCGTGCGGTTCACCAGTTGGAGCGCTACCTCACCACCTTGGGGACCATCGCCACTGCGGCGCCACTGCTCGGGCTGCTCGGCACCGTCGTGGGACTGATCGAAATCTTCGGCAGCCAGGCCCCTGGTGGCGGTAACCCTGCACTGCTTGCCCATGGTATTTCGATCGCTCTCTACAACACTGCCTTCGGTCTGATGGTGGCGATTCCGTCGCTGATGTTCTACCGCTATTTTCGCGGACGTATCGAAGAATATGAATTGGAACTTGAGCAGTCCAGCGACCAGTTGCTGAGCCAATTGCGGCGTTTGATCGCCTGAACCCGACATGAAGTTCAGGCACCGCCGCCGCGAAGAGCCCGAGATCAATCTGATCCCTTTCATCGACGTCCTGTTGGTGATCCTGATCTTCCTGATGCTGTCGACCACCTATTCCAGGTTCACTGAACTGCAGATCAATTTGCCGGTAGCCGACTCTGAAAAACTCAAGGACCGGCCGCGCGAAGTCATCGTTTATGTCTCGGCCGATGGTCACTATCTGGTCAACAAGCAGGCGGTCGAAGGCCGTTCAGTCGAACTCCTCACCGCAGCGCTGGGCCAAGCGGCAGCCGGTGAGGCCGACAGCATGGTGGTGGTATCGGCGGATGCCGCTGCCGCGCACCAGATGGTGGTCAATGTGATGGATGCTGCGCGGCGCGCCGGGCTTTCGCGGCTGACCTTTGCCGCGCAGGCCAGTGCCGAAGGCAAGCCCTGATGTCGCTGGCTGCCCGTTTGCAGAAAGAATGGATCAGCGGCGGCGCAATCAGTCAAGGACTGCGCCCACTTGCAGCTTTGTACGGTCTGCTTTTGGGCTTGCGCGGCTGGCTCTACCGAAGCGGCGCGCTACACAGCCAGTCCCTGCCGGTGCCGGTGATCGTCGTCGGCAACTGGATCGTCGGCGGCGCCGGCAAGACGCCGACCACGCTGGCCTTGCTGGACCAAATGCAAAAACTAGGTCTGAAAGCCGGCGTCATCTCTCGCGGCTATGGCCGCAGCGGGGATGAAGTCCGGCTTGTCAACCAGCAGTCCGACGCCAGTCAAGTCGGTGACGAACCGCTGCTGATTTATCTGCGCGCGGCAGTGCCAGTTGCGGTCGGTCGCGACCGGGTGGCTGCCGCCCGGGCCTTGCTGCAAGCCCACCCAGAATTGCAGCTGTTGATCAGCGACGATGGGCTGCAGCATTTGCGCCTTCCACGTGCCTTGGCCGTTTTGGTATTCGATGACCGCGGCTTGGGTAATGGGCGCTTGCTGCCAGCCGGGCCACTGCGCCAAGCGCCGTCCAAGGCCCTGCAAGACAACGAGATCGTGCTCTACAACGCAGCCCGACCCAGCAGTTCCTTGCGCGGCTTTGTCGCCAAGAGCGGCTTGGCGGGGGCTGTTTCTCTTACGGACTGGTGGCAAGGCTTCCCGGCCAGGCTGCACACCCTGCATGAATTGCGCGACCGGCCATTGCTCGCCATCGCCGGCCTAGCGCAGCCACAACGGTTTTTCGCAATGCTGAACCAGCAGGGTCTGAATTTTCGAACGCTGCCCCTGGACGACCACCATGACTTCTCCAATTTACCCTGGGAGGCGGGCGAAGCCGATGTCAT
>CANFIC010000404.1 GCA_947446685.1 Burkholderiales bacterium | reverse complement strand
CGAGGTGACCGGGTTGCATGCGCAGCACCAGCCGGGTCTGTCGGTCTGCGCTGCGCAGGCTTTCGCGAGCCAAGGGTTCGATCCTGAGCCGCAACCAGGTGGTCGATGCAGTGAAGCCGCGCCGCAGCGGGCCGCTATAAGGCGTCCAGTCCATCGCCCGCACCTGGTCAGGCCCGAGGCTGCTGGCCGGATCGTCAAGCCAGGCCCTGGCGCTGATGTGGTCGTACGGGTCGCCGGATGGCTGCACCGCCAGCCCGGGCAGTTGCCAGACCGCCAGCAGCCAGAGCAGGCAGTAGCGCGCCAGCGCTGTGATCAGCCCGGCGCGGTGAAGGTTGATGGCGTATGTTTTCAACATTTCAGTACCTTTCGTCATTATCCATATTTCATCGCTATCAATAATTATTTAATCGCTAAATATGTTTGAAATATTTTGAAATGTCAGATTCACCGAATGCGATATGTTCCGTCGGTGATCAATCTAATGACGTCAGGCCTGAGCGTTTTCCGAGCAGTTTGGCCGGCTGCCGCTGCGGCTCGTTCGTTGCGCTGCCTGGCGCTTGTCTTGGCTTTCGGCTCATTGCCTCTGTACGCGCATTGCCAGCCGCTGGAGGGTCTGATCGCCGCTGCCTTGAACGACCATCCGGCCACCCAATCAGCCCGTTCACAGCAGGCCGCGGCCCATGCCGGGCTGGCCGGCGCGCGCTGGCAATATTGGCCGACGCCATCGGTGCTGGTCGAGGGCGCCGGCACCAGCGCCACCGACGGCGCTTACCAGGGTGACCAGCGCGTGGCGACGCTGCGGCTGCAGCAGCCGCTTTGGACCGGCGGGCGGCTGGCCGCCGGCCTGAGCCGGGCCGAAGCCGGGCTGGCCTACAGCCAGGCCTCGCTCGACGAAGTGCGCCAGCAACTCGCGCTGCGCGTGGTTCAGGCCTATGGCGACTGGCTCGCCGCGCAGCTCAAGGCGGCCTCGCATCAGAAGTCTCGCGCGGTCCATGAAGAGCTGCAAACCCGCGTCAAGCGCCGGGTCGAGCAGGGCATGTCGGCCGAGAGCGACCTGGTGCTGACCGATGTGCGGCTGCAGTCGCTGGCCGCCGACTTGTCGGTCGCGCAGTTGCAGCAAGACACCGCGCTGGCGCGGCTGGGTCAGTTGATCGGCCGGCCGGTGCAGGGCAGTGAGTTGGCCATCGCCGCGCCGCGCGCCATCGACAAGGCCTGGCTGGCAAGGCTTGACGACGTGCTGTCCGCCCAGCCTGCGGTGCAAAAAGCCCAGGCCCAGGTCAGCTTGCAGGATGCCACCCTGGCCGAGCGCCGCGCCGACTTGTCGCCCGAGGTCTACCTGCGCGCCGAGCGCCAGTACGGCAATTACGCGATCCGCAACGCCGCACCCGAGAACCGCTTGTTCGTGGGGCTGAGCAGCCGCTTCGGCGCGGGCTTGTCGACGCTGTCGAACGTCGATGCCGCGCGAGCCCAGCAACAGGCCGCGCTGTCCGATGTGCAGGTGCAGATGCGTGGGGTGGCCGAACAGCTGCTGGCCGATCACGCCCAGGCCAGCAGCTCGGCCCCGCGGCTGGCGGCGCTGCAGGCTTCGTTGACCTCGGCGCAAGAGGTCTGCCTGTCCTATGACCGGCAGTTTCTGGCCGGGCGCAAGAGCTGGCTTGATGTGATGAATGCGCAGCGCGAACTGGCCCAGACCGAGCTCGCGCTGGCCGACCTGCAGGCTTCGCAGGTGCTGGTGACCTGGCGCTTGGCGCTGACCACGCTGGGGGTCCAGACGGCATTGGCCGAGGGGCGGCCATGAATCTGCTGCCCTGCCTGGCGCGCCTGGCGCAACTGCAGCATGACAGCGTCGACCGGCTCGCGCTGCAGGAGGCCGCCGAGGCTGCCGGCGCTGCAGCGGGCGACGCCAAGGCCCAGCTCAAGATCGTCGCCCGCCACCTGCAACTGCAGGCACCGCGCTGGCTGAGCGCGCCCGACCCGGCGGCGATGCCGGCCTTGATCTGCGCCGGCGTCGAGTCAGCCCGGCCCGGCCAATGGGGCCTGCTGCGCGGCCGCAATTCACAAGACCAATGGGTCAGCGAATGGTGGGACAGCGAGGCCGGCCGCTGGCGCGAGCAGGCCGACGCCGATCTGGCGGGCTATTCAATCGCTTTGTTCAAACTGCGCAAACCGTTCTCGACCAGCGACAGCGCGGTCTACCAGCTGATCCGGCAGGAGATGCTGGCGCACCGCAAGCCCATCGGCGAGGCCGTGCTGGGCGGGCTGATGATCAATATCGTGGCCTTGGCGGCATCGTTTTACAGCATGCAGATCTACGACCGCGTGATGCCCACCGGCGCCTCGCAGACCCTGCTGGTGCTGACGCTGGGCGTGATCGCAGCCATCGGCTTCGAGCTGGTGGCCAAGCGCGTTCGCAGCACCCTGTTCGAACGCATGATCGACCAGGTCGACCAGCGCCTGGCGCGCGCCGTCTACCTGCGCTTCCTGTCGGTGCGGCTCGACCAGATGCCGCACAGCGTGGGCGCGCTGGCCGCGCAGATGCGCGGCTACGAGACCGTGCGGGGCTTCTTCACCTCGGTGACGACCAATTTGCTGGTCGATGCGCCGTTTGCGCTGCTGTTTTGCGTGGTGATCGCGCTGATCTCGGGCCCGCTGGCGCTGATTCCGCTGGCCTTCCTGGGGTTGTCGCTGGCCATCGGCCTGTACTACCGCAGCCAGGTCGATGCGCTGGCAGGCCAGTCGATGGTCGCGAGCAACCAGAAGACCGGGTTGTTGGTCGAGACCGTCGAGGGTGCCGAGACCATCAAGTCGGGCCAGGGTGGCTGGCGCATGCTGTCGCGCTGGATGCGCAACACCGACGATGCGCGCGAGACCGACCTGCGCAACCGCCATATCAGCGAGCATTCGCAGCACCTGACGGCGGCGTTCCAGCAGCTCTCCTATGTGCTGATGGTGGCCGCCGGTGCGCTGCTGGTGAGCAAGGGCGAGCTGACCATGGGCGCGCTGATTGCCTGCTCGATCCTGTCGGGCCGGGTGCTCGCACCGGTGGCGATGATCCCCAGCCAGTTGGCGCAGTGGTCCCACACCAAGGCCGCGCTGCAGGGGCTGGACCGGCTCTGGTCGCTGCAGGACGACCACCATGGCCAGCAGCAGCCGGTGGTGCCCGAGACGATCCGAGGCCATTACGAGATTGACGCCATCACGGTCAATTACGGCGGCAGGCTGGCGTTGTCGATCGCCAAGCTGAACATCGCCCCGGGTGAAAAAATTGGCGTGCTCGGCCCGGTTGGTGCGGGCAAGACCACCTTGCTGCGCCTGCTGTCGGGCATGTACAAGCCCCAGCAGGGCCGGGTGATGCTCGACGACTTTGACCTGGCCTATATCGCCAAACCGGCGCTGGCCGAGCATCTGGGCTATGTGCAGCAGGACGGCCGGCTGTTCTCGGGCACGCTGCGCGACAACCTGATCCTGGGCCAGCTCGACCCGGGCGACGAGACCATTCTGGAGGCCGCCAGGCTGACCGGCCTGCTGCAAGCGGTGATCAGCAGCCACCCCAAGGGCTTGCAGCAAGACATCCACGAGGGCGGCACGGGCTTGTCGGGCGGGCAGCGCCAGCTGGTCAACCTGACGCGTGCGTTCTTG
>CANFIC010000403.1 GCA_947446685.1 Burkholderiales bacterium | reverse complement strand
TTTTCCTGCACCAACTCATAAGGTATGCCACCCTGTTGCGCCTTGTCAGCGTCGCGCTGTTTTCGCGCTCGGTCAAGAATCCGCTGGACTTCGTCAGCCGACAGGTTCAGGCGCGCAGCCTCACGATCGATCGTGTGCTGCTCGTCTTCGGAGATCGTCCCGTCTTCGAGCATCTTGTACAGCTCTTCCTGCATGGTCTCGCGGTCGATGCGCAACTGGTCATTGAAGGCAGAGGACAGCACAGCGGCAGGCACCGCGAAGATGCCGATACCCAGCAAGGCCAGCACAACGGTGATCATGCGGCCGGCCGGTGTGACCGGCGAGATGTCGCCATAGCCAACGCTGGCCAGGGTGATCACCGACCAGTAGATCGACTGAGGAATATTTTCGAACTTGTCGGGTTGCGCATCATGCTCGAAAAGATAACCCAGACTGGCAGCCAGCACGACCAGCAGCATCATGATGAAGGCCGAGGCTCCAATCACCGGGCCTTCGCGCTTCATTGCATTCATCAGCGTCTGCGTGGCACCGGTATAGCGGGTCAGCTTCATCAACCGCATCAGGCGGAAGACCCGCAGGAACCGCAAGTCGAACAGCTGGTGCAGGATGGCTTCGAGAAAGAAGGGCACGATGGCCAGGAAGTCGATCACTGTCGTTGGTGTCGTGGCATATCGGTAGCGCCCGGCCAGCCAATGCTTGAACTGAGGATGCTCGACGCAGGAGTAAAGCCGCATCAGGTATTCGAAAGTGAAAATCGAAACTGCAACCGCGTCGAGAATGACGAATTCGAGCGCCAGCACGCGGTAAACCGATTCGACCGATTCCATCACAACGGCGATGACCGAAATCATCACCCAGATGACGATGAACATGTCGAAGAAGGAATGCAACTTGCCTCCGAATTCGCTGGGAGCGACCAGGGCAAAGACTTGCTGGCGGAAAGTCCTGCCACGGTTGAGTTCGCGGAACTCCTGGATCGCCGGAATCAGCACGCGGAACAGCTTGAACAAACGCATCAACCGCAGGATTCGAAGGATGCGCAGATCGGCACCTTGGGCCATGAAGAATGCCGCGTAGAAAGGCAGGATCGCGGCCAGATCGATCAGGGCATAGAGGCTGAAGACATACCGCAACCTCGGGAACCTGCTGCGCGAAAACTCGCTATCTTCCGGTGCCAGATAGAGGCGCAGCAGGTACTCGACCGAGAACACCGCCAGCGAGAACATGTCGAACCAGTGGAACCACATCTTGTAGCTGTCATAAATTGCCGGCACTTGCTCGAACAGCATCGCCAGCATATTGGCGATGATCAGCGTGGCAATATTGCGGTCGAACTTGGCCCGCAAGTTGTCCTCGATGTTGGGGTCCAGCAGCCAGCAATAGATCAGGCGTCGCAGCGGCAGTTTGGGTGGCAGTTCTGCCAATGAAGTGGGAAACATCGCGGGCTCCAGAATAGGATTTGGGTCAGAACTTCAGTTCGGCAACGCTCAGGGTCATGAAGCCCCGGCCGCATACTGAAATCCTCAACAGCACTTCGTCATGCAGCGAGTCATGGTCAGCGATCGGCGCATAGGCAATCACCTGTGTCGTCCCGCTGATGCCGACCATGCCCTTTTCGACGATGATGGCGCCCATGGTTGGCAGCGAATTGCGGTCGCATTTGCCGGCGAACGCCAGTGAACTTGGGTCCAGCGGATTGAGGAGGCCTGCCATCTCCTGGCCTGGTGCCTGCAAGGCTTGCAGGCAGTCATGCCAGGTGTAGCCTGGGGTTTTATTGCCAGCCTCTTCCGGGGAAGCATCAGCTGCGACTTGGACCTTTCGTGGACCACGGCTGCAGACAATCGGCTCAGTCGGTTTGCCGGCTTCACGCAATTGCTGCCCGGCTTCAAGCCAGGATTGGAATTTTGTTGCCGAGATCCGCATGTTCTCGACTTTTTCGGTCTCCATGTGGTTGTGATGACCGAGCAGCAATACGGTGCCGATCATTCCCAGCAGAAACACCACAAATACAAGGTCCAACATCCGGAAGTAGCGCGGACGTTCCGTTTTTTGCTGATCAGTCATCTTCAGTCCTGGTTTAAATTGCGGGAGGATTGGCTTGGAGTGCAGCGGCCATGCCAGAGGCTGCCACGCGATCGCCGGGTTGCAGATCGGCCACGCCACGCTCGACTTTTTGCAAGCGCTGTTCCATGTTCGGAATCTGTGCCATCGGTCCGGCTGCATCGCTGAGGCCTTGCCGGATGCGTTGATCGACATCGCCGCGCATCGTATCGACCCGGCGCTGCATCGACCTCAGCTCAAGGAACAGAATGAACGACAGGGCGAGAAGGGCCAGCACGATGATCAGCAAAAATGTTTCCATATGAATGGATCCTCCAATGATTTTTGGCCACGCTTCCAGACGCTCATCGAAAGGATCACAGGCATCGCTATTGCAAGCATGCGAAAATATCAGCAGGACTTCAGGGGTCCGAATGCTAAAACTAATATAATCGGTTTACATTGTATACAGCCAATTCACCGTTAATGTACGCTCAGCATGCAGATTTGTACAGCCGCTGACGATCAGACTGTTCTGGGGCACTGGAATCGCCGGCTTGCAGGGTCTGGGCGTGCGGCGAATGCCCGTTTTGAGTTGGTGCTGGAACGGCCCGGGCTGAACGTCAAGCATGTCCGGTTGCGTTTCTCGGGCAGGACTTCAGGCTGCGATGAGCCGCATTGAAATGCTGATCGAGCGGCGATGGCCGGTCAATTTGACCCTGACGCTCAATTGGCCATGAATTCAGTCTGGTTGGCCATGCTGCGCTGGCCCACGGTGGCCCTGATCGTCTGGGGCTGTGCCTGGGCCTTGCGCATTGGATTGCTGCAAGCTGGAGCCGGGGCCGGGCTTGCCACAAGCGCAGCGGTCTGCCTCGGCTTGTTGGCAATCGCGTTGGTTCAAGGGCGCTGGCGTAGGGCCATCATGGCGCTGGGATTTCCGCTGTCCTGGCTGCTGGTCTTGCCGGGCAGCCAGCTGCCTTCATGGCTCTGGCTGTTGCTGTTGCTGGCTTTGATCGTGGTTTATCCGCTGCGGGCCTGGCGCGATGCGCCCTGGTTTCCGACACCACAGGATGGCTTGCAAGGTCTGGCGGAAGCTGCTCAGCTGCAAGCGCCACGCATTCTGGATGCAGGCTGCGGCAGCGGCGCCGGTCTGATAGAACTCAGGGCTCAATATCCAGACGCCGAATTGATCGGCATCGAATGGAGCATCTGGCTCTGCCTGCTGTCCTGGTGGCGCTGCAGGCGCTGGGCCCGCATCAGCCGTGCTGACCTCTGGAAGACGTCTTGGGCGGATTACCAGATGGTCTATATCTTCCAGCGGCCCGAGACCTTGGCCCCGGCCCTGGAAAAGGCGCGAAAAGAAATGCGCCCGGGCAGCTGGCTGGTCAGTCTCGAGTTTTCAGCCGCTGGCTTGGCCCCGACCAAGGTCCTGCAAGGCGCGGGGCGCAGACCGGTATGGATGTACCAAATGCCTGAGCCGGTTGGCCGGTCGCGTCATAAACGCAACTGATCAGGCGCGCTGCCTTGTTTGCATCAGGCCGTCGATATAGCCGCCGAGGCGCTGGAACGACAAGGGTTTGCGGTAGCAGAGCGTGGCTTCATC
>CANFIC010000402.1 GCA_947446685.1 Burkholderiales bacterium | reverse complement strand
TGGCCGGCGGCAATGCGGTGGTGATCAAGCCTTCGGAGTACACGCCGCTGACTGCGGTCGAGCTCTGCAAGGTGCTGATCGAGGCTGGTCTGCCAACCGATCTGCTGGCGCTGGTGCATGGTGACGGCGGCGTCATCGGCCCGCAACTGCTGGCTGATCAGCGCATCGCCTTCTATGCCTTCACCGGCAGCACCCGTGTCGGCCGCGAGATCCAGCGCGCTGCCGGTCTGCGCGGCACCCAGCTCGAGCTTGGCAGCATCGCCAGCACCATCGTCTGCCATGACGCCGACCTGGCATTGGCGATCCCGAAAATCATCAACGCCGGATTCCGCAAGGCCGGCCAGGTCTGCACTTCGGTGCAGCGGCTGCTCGTCGACCGCAGGATCGCGGCCCAGTTCATCCCTGAGTTCATTCGGGCCATGCAGGCACTGAAATTCGGCGACCCGGCTGACCCGGCGACGGTCATCGGCCCGATGATCAGCAGCGCCCATGCCCAGCGCGCCGCAGCCTGGATTGCGCAAGCGGTCAGCGAAGGCGCCGAGATCCTCAGCGGCGGCAACCTGAATGAGGCTTTGCTCGAACCGACGCTGCTGCACCGCGTGACCGCGCAGATGAAAGTGGTCTGCGAAGAGATCTTCGCGCCGGTGGTCTCGATCGTCGAATTCGATCAGCTCGATGAAGCGGTTGCTGTCGCCAATGCCCAGCCCTTTGGCTTGTCGGTCGGCGTCTTCACCAGCAATCTGCATGCCGCGATGAGTGCTGCGAAGCAGCTGCGCTTCGGCGGTATCCATATCAATGAAGCCTCGAGCGCCAGAGTCGATGTGATGCCCTTCGGTGGCATCAAGGACAGCGGCTTCGGCCGTGAAGGCCCGGCCTATGCGATTCGCGAGATGACGGTCGAGCGTCTCGTCACGATTGCTTACTGAGCGATGGCTACAGAAATACCAGACCTGCTGATCAGCGAAGTCGGGCCGCGCGACGGCTTGCAGTCGATCAAGGCCATCATGCCGACCGCCGACAAGTTCAAGTGGATCGACGCGCTGGTCGCGGCCGGCCTGCGCGAGATCGAGGTCGGCTCTTTCGTGCCGGCCAGTCATCTGCCGCAGATGGCCGACACCGCGCTGGTCGTTCGCCATGCCCTGCAGCACCGTGGCGTGACGATCATGGCCCTGGTGCCGAACCGTCGCGGCGCGGCAGCCGCTCTCGAGGCCGGCGTACACAAGCTGACGATCCCGGTGTCGGCCAGCGCCGCCCATTCGCTCGCCAATGTGCGCAAGACACGCGAGCAGATGGTCGAGGAGTTGTATGCCATCGTCCAGTTGCGCGACGCCATCGCGCCGGGCGTGAAGATCGAAGCCGGCATGTCCACCGCTTTCGGCTGCACGCTGCAGGGACTGGTGCCCGAGGACGAGGTGATCTGGCTGGCCCAACAATGCATTGCCGCTGGCGCTGATGAGACCGGCCTGTCCGACACCACCGGCATGGCCAATCCAGCGCAAGTCCAGCGGCTGTTCAACAAGTTGCGCGCCGCGATCGGCGCCAAGTGCGGCGCAGCCCACCTGCACAACACCCGCGGCCTCGGACTGGCCAATTGCCTGGCCGCTTACGAAGTCGGCGTGCGCACCTTCGACAGCTCGCAAGGCGGGATCGGCGGTTGCCCTTATGCACCAGGCGCTTCGGGCAATGTGGTGACCGAGGACCTGGTCTTCATGTTCGAAGCGATGGGGCTGAACACCGGCGTTGATCTCGAAAAGCTGTTCGCCGCGCGCCAGTTGCTCAAGGCCGGCCTGCCGGGTGAGCCGATCTACGGCATGACGCCGGAAGCCGGCCTGCCCAAGGGCTGGTTGCAGCGGAATGCATCGCGTGGAAGCTGAAAAACTGCCCTACGCCGGCATCCGCGTGGTCGAGTTCACCCATAGGGTGATGGGGCCGACCTGGACAACGAGGATGAAATCGCAGCGCTGAGCCACATCACCCCGTAAAGCGAATGAGCATTGCGCTCACGCCGGCCGGTTCAGCCTTTCTTGCGCCTGACCTTGCCGGTCTCGATTGGTTTGACACCATCGAGCTGATCCTCGATATGCCTTGACCAGGCGCGCGCCAGTTTGAAGCAGCCGCTGTGGTTCAGGTGGATTTCGTTGGCCCAATCGCCATTGCTGCCAACTGAACCCGCTGTGGCCGGCGACAGCGGCACGGTGTTCGATTCGAATATATGCAAACCCGGGTAATTGACCTTGTCGGCCTCGAGTTCCTTCAATAACTGGACCAGGTGATGGATCATCAAGCGGCTGACCGCGGCCCAGTCGGCGCCAGGCACGGCACAAGCCTTCAGCGCCGGATGCAACCAGGCCAAAGAACTGCCATCCGGGCCCGCAGGCCGCGGCATCGGCACGGCATAGCAATGCATGAAGACCGGCTTGCCGGCTGATGGTCCCTGATCACGCAAGGTCAGAATATGGCGGATATTGACTCTCAGATACTCGGCATAAGTCTCCCAGCCGGGCTCCGAGAAATAGCGCCCGACGCCGGCCGATGGCTTGCCCCATTCGGTCGGATGCCTGAGCAAGCGCAAATGCAGCGGTACAACTTGCCCGTCAGGCAGCGTCACTGGCGTCTGCGCGGCAAGGAACAAGTCATTGCCTCCCACCGACAGCAGCAGTCCATCCCAGACCAACGCGTTCTTGCCGATCAACAATTCCCTGAAATCATGCGCTGCAGCCAGGTCGACGATATGCCCGAGTTGGTCGCTGGTGCCAGCGCAATTGACGGCGCAGATCGGCTGCTGGAACACCATCTCGCGCAGCAGATTGGCATGAGCATTCAAGCTGGCTGCCGAAGACGAGAACCAGGAATCACCTTGCGCCAGCAAACGCCAGCGGTAGGCGCTCAGGTCGGGCGCCGGCGCGGACTGCAAATCCGCCGGGGTGTAGCAGGCCAAAGATTGGTCCAAGAGCTCGCTCCATTAGCTGTTCTGCGATTTGTACGAAACCTCGGGACTTGCGGGGTATCCCTAAGAGATGCTAAAAGCCGGCTCCAGAGGCCGTGCTATAAGGCCTGCGCATTGTGAGGCTGAATCGGGCCTTGTGCAAAAAACTTTTGCAAGGATTTTTGCAGATGGTCCTGGAGCCGGAGCCATTCAGCAGAACTGTCGACCGTTCGGGGAGCACCGGGCGGCCGCTCAGAAGGAGCAGGCGGCTCCATCGCCTGCATCCGGCGGGGCCTTCTTCCTGCGTCGCAGATCCGGGTCGGACGCAACATGAAAAAGGCCCAATGGCGAGCCATCAATCAGATAACAAGCCATTGA
Source organism: Burkholderiales bacterium (assembly GCA_947446685.1). GTDB lineage: Bacteria > Pseudomonadota > Gammaproteobacteria > Burkholderiales > Burkholderiaceae_C > Paucibacter_A. Next base: position 344 of record CANFIC010000402.1, on the reverse strand, counting down.
GCCTTTGCGCAGCGGGGGAGCCGCCTGCTTGAAACCTCGCGCTGTTCAAGGCGAGCGGCGTTTCATCCGAAGCTTCAGAAAGTCTTCTTGACCGACAGCACCAGCGAGCTCTTGGTCAGATTCTTGTTGCCCGTGCCGAGATAGGCATTGGTATCGGCGCCGATGATCGCGCCACTCAAGAGCAGGCCGTTGTGCTCCTTGGTAAGACCGATCGAGTAATCGGTGTAGTCGAACTTGCTGCTGTTCTTCACGCTCTGGTGGCCGATATGCGGCACCAGACTGTAGCCGCCACCTAGATCGAAGCTGGCTGACAACTCGGTATAGCCGCTGGACTTGCTGTTCTC
>CANFIC010000401.1 GCA_947446685.1 Burkholderiales bacterium | reverse complement strand
AGCACCCGCTGAACCATCTGCGGCAGGCGGGCGTCCGCAAACTCAGGCAGCCGGTTGCCATTGGGCTCGTTCATTTCATCAGCATGGCGCACGATGGATCTTGCGATCGTCATCAGGCTGCTGCCAAAGGTGTCCTGAACTGCGCTGACCGTCTTGCGTAGATCCTGGCGCTTGGCGGTGATGGTGGCGATGTTGTCCCACACGTCGCCATACTCGGCAAACAAAGCGGGGTTGCCTGCCAGTCTGGATCGGAATTCCAGTTCATTCTTTTGCAGGGAAGCAAAAAAAGCACCATCGGCCAACGCTTCATGCTTTCCCTTGACGGACTTGAGCCCGTTTTCGATGCCGAACAAATCGCCGTTGGAATGCCGCTGCTGCTCTTCGCCACGTTTTTGATATTCAGTCATCCAGCCGCGGGCCTGCGACAACTGCATCAGTCTTTGGGGAAGCGCCTTGTCACGCAGGTCTTGAAACTGGGCCAAGGTCAGGCCACGGCTGGTTCCACCGGGATTGCCCGACACAAAGGTGAGCTCACCGTCCTGCACGCCGGTCTTGGCGAAAGGCAGGTAATGGGTCGCCTTCCAAGGCTTGCCATCTGCGCCGTAAATTCGCAAAAAAGTGACATCGAGGTCGTAGCGCGGGAAGTTGAAGTTATCCGGATCGCCACCAAAAAAAGCAATCGCATCTTCAGGGGCAAACACCAAACGAATGTCCTGCAACCGGCGGTACTTGTACAGGTTGTACTGCCCGCCGCGGAAAAGCGTGACCACATCACAGCGCCATTCAGCGCTTGTGGCGCAGGCTTTTTCGATACCGGCGATCGCCGACTTTTGCGCCTCGTTGAATTTTTCAGGCGGCTTGTCTTTGGTGGCATCCTGCACCGCCTGAGTGACATCTTCAATCGACGACAGCTGGTTCATCTCCATGCCGGGGCAGCGTGGCTCTTCTTCCAACTTGCTGGCGATGAACCCGTCGCTGTTGTAGTCCTTCTTGCGAATGCCGGACAGACTTTGAATACAGCTGCGCGCGCAGTGGTGGTTGGTCATCACCAGCCCATTGGGCGACACGACCGAGGCAGAACAGCCGCCGGCAATTCGCACACTCGACAACTGCAATTGCTTGAGCCACTCCGCACCCGGGGCAAATCCGTAGGCTTCGTTCACCTTTGAGGAAGGGAACTCGTTGAAGGTCCACATGCCTTCATCGGCATAGGCAGTCCCGGCCGCAAGGCAAAGGATTCCGGTCAGCAGAAAAACCGATTTACGCATACAACCCTCTTTTGACATTACGGCGGAGTGTAACCAGGGGGGATGTATTCGCATTGGCGGCACGGTGACGCCACTTCATCACCCTCGGCGCTGCAAGGACCGGAGAAACGATCAGGTCGATGCCCAAGCTTGCAGGCAGATGCTCAGCAACTCACGGGCTGGTGTCGAACAGGGCCGATTGCGCGGCCTGATGCGGGAACACGCAGCTCACATCATGGGCACAACCCGGCACGATGGTCACCTGGCGCTGGGGGTTGGCACCGGCCAACTTCGCATTCCGAACGGCCATTGTGCGACGCACAACTATCGCTACGGGCCAACAATGGCTGGCCGGTCTACATTAGCAGCTCGGGGAACGCCGCACACAGCTTGCGATCCCCAACCAAGCGCATTGAACGAGGACAAGCTATGAAGACCAAAGCCGCCGTGGCCTGGAAAGCCGGCCAAGCGTTAACGATTGAAACCGTGGATCTGGCGGGTCCCAAGGCCGGCGAGGTGCTGGTCGAGATCAAGGCCACAGGCATCTGCCACACCGACTATTACACGCTCTCGGGCGCCGACCCCGAAGGTCTGTTCCCGGCGATCCTCGGCCACGAAGGCGCCGGTATCGTCGTCGACGTCGGCCCGGGTGTGACCTCGCTGCGCAAGGACGACCATGTCATCCCGCTCTACACGCCCGAGTGCCGGCAGTGCAAGTTCTGCCTGTCGCGCAAGACCAATTTGTGCCAGTTGATCCGCGGCACCCAGGGCAAGGGATTGATGCCCGACGCGACCAGCCGCTTTTCGCTCAACGGCAAGCCGATCCTGCATTACATGGGCACCTCGACCTTCAGCAACTTCATCGTCGTGCCCGAAATCGCGCTGGCCAAGATCCGCAAAGATGCGCCGTTTGACAAGGTCTGCTACATCGGCTGCGGCGTCACCACCGGCATCGGCGCCGTGGTGTTCAGCGCCAAAGTGGAAGCCGGAGCCAATGTGGCGGTGTTCGGCCTGGGCGGCATCGGCCTGAACGTGATCCAGGGCGCCAAGATGGTCGGCGCCGACAAGATCATCGGGGTCGACCTGAACCCGGCACGCCAGGCCATCGCGCGCCAGTTCGGAATGACGCATTTCATCAACCCCACGGACGTGGCGGCGGCCGGCGGCACCGTGGTCGACGCCATCGTGCAGCTGACCGATGGCGGGGCCGACTACAGCTTCGAGTGCATCGGCAACACCAAAGTGATGCGGGATGCCCTGGAATGCACGCACAAGGGCTGGGGTCGCAGCATCATCATCGGCGTTGCCGAAGCTGGCGCCGAGATCAGCACCAGGCCGTTTCAGTTGGTCACCGGGCGCAAATGGGAAGGCTCGGCCTTCGGCGGCGCGCGCGGACGCACCGACGTGCCCAAGATCGTCGACTGGTATATGGAAGGCAAGATCAACATCGACGCGCTGATCACCCACAAGCTCAAGCTCGAAGACATCAACGAAGGCTTCGCACTGATGAAGCGTGGCGAATCAATCCGTGCGGTGGTGGAGTTCTGAAGCGCCTGCGCTCACCAAAACCAGCGCAGTACTTTTTTTCAGCAGGAACCTCGGCATGACCCGCTTCACTCACGCTGTTTTCGACAGCATCGCAAGGTTTGAATTGATTTGATATGTTGACAGCCGCCCGATCGACCAAGCTCAGGACTTTGAGCGAGCATGCCTGCTTCGGCGGCGGCGTGCAAGGCTTCTACGAGCATGACTCCGCTGTCATCGGCCTGCCGATGAAGTTCGGCGTTTTCGCGCCGCCACAAGCGCGCCACGCCAAGGTGCCGGTGCTGATCTATCTGGCCGGTCTGACCTGCAACGAAGAAACCTTCGCCATCAAGGCCGGTGCGCAAAGGCTGGCCGCCGAACTCGGCTTGATGCTGGTGACACCCGATACCAGCCCGCGTGGCACCGGCCTGCCGGGCGCTGACGAAGCTTGGGACTTCGGCCATGGCGCGGGCTTTTACCTTGATGCCACCCAGGCGCCTTGGCGATCTCATTGGCGCATGGCCAGCTATGTGGCGCAGGAACTGCGCGGCCTAGTGCTGACCGAGTTTGCCGGCCTTGCCGACAAGGTCGGTCTGTTCGGCCATTCGATGGGCGGTCATGGCGCGCTGACCCTGGCGCTGAAGCACCCATCGCTGTTCCAGAGCGTCTCGGCCTTCGCGCCGATTGCCGCCCCCATGCAATGCCCTTGGGGCCAAAAAGCGTTCAGTGGCTACCTGGGCGATGACCGCAGCGCATGGGCGCAGCATGACGCCACGGCCTTGATCGAAGCCGGCGCCCGGCTTCCGCCGCTGCTGATCGACCAAGGCCTGGCCGACAAATTTCTGGCCGAACAACTGCTGCTCGATCGCCTTGAATCGGCTT
>CANFIC010000400.1 GCA_947446685.1 Burkholderiales bacterium | reverse complement strand
GCCTGGTCAGCGGCGACATTTTTTCACAGCCTGAGCTGTCGGCCTTACTGGCCTTGCTGATGTTCGTGATGCTGGTGCTGGTGATCGGCGGCGGGCGTCTGCTGGCCGCGCGGCTGAGGCTTGCCTTGTGAGACTGCCACGCCCTTCGACGCTGGCGCTTGGCATGATGCTGCTGCTGGCTTGTCTGCCGCCGGCGGTGGTGTTGGTCTATGCGCTGACCGAACGCTGGGACGGCCTGCTGCCGCAAGGGCCGACCTGGCAATGGCTGGCCGAGATCGCGCAGGATCCGCGCAGCCGCAGCGCGGTGGTCAAAACGCTGTGGCTGTCGCTGCAAAGCGCGCTGCTGGCGCTGCTGCTCGGCGGCACGGCCAGCGTGCTGGCTTATCTGAGCTCGCCGCGGCTGAGCCGATGGCTCGACCTGCTGGCCTTGCTGCCCTATGCGATTCCGCCGGTGGTGCTGGCCATCAATGCGCTGGAGCTGTTCGTTGGCCGATGGGGCGCCTGGCTCGATCTGCAAACTGTCTATGTGCTGCTGGTCACGCCGCTGCTGTTTCCGCTGGTGCACAAGACACTGGTGGCCGCCTTGCAACAGCTCGACGCTGCGCAATTGCTGGAAGCCGGCCGCACGCTCGGCGCCAGCGACGGCTATTTGCTGCGCCGCGTACTTGTGCCCCTGCTGGCGCCGGCACTGCTGGCCGACTTGCTGCTCAGATGGATGGGCGCGGCGATTGAATTCGCGATCGCCAACTTGTTGCTTGGCGGGACGGTGGAGTTGCTGCAGCCGCTGCTCAACAGCATGCGCGGCATCAACGGGCATCAGTCTGCGGCGCTGATTGTCTTGAGTTTTGCCTTGCTGACATTGTTGGGTCTGACGGTACGAGGTTTGTCATGGAAATCGAAGCAGAGTTGATCGTCCGTCAGGCCAGCGCAATGCTCGGCGGGCGCCAGGTATTGCGGGCCGTTGATCTGCGTATTGCCAAGGGCCAGATGCTGGCGCTGCTCGGCGCATCGGGCTGTGGCAAGACGACCTTGCTGCGCGCCATTGCGGGCCTGACGGCTCTGGACCGTGGGCAGGTGCTGATCGGCGGACGCGACGTCACCGGCCTGGCCGCGCGCGAGCGCGGCATCGGCGTGGTGTTCCAGCATTACGCGCTGTTCCCGAATTTGTCGGTGCTCGAAAACGTGAAATTCGGCCTGCTGGCCGGCGGCCAGACCGATGCAATGGCAGGCGCCAGGGCGCGCGAGTTGCTGGAATTGGTCGAACTGGAAACCCATGCGGCCAAACTACCGGCCCAACTCTCTGGCGGCCAGCGTCAACGCGTTGCCTTGGCGCGCGCGCTGGCCCGCAAACCGTCCTTGTTGCTGCTTGACGAGCCTTTCTCTGCGCTCGACGAATCGTTCCGTCTGCCGCTGCGGCGCTCGTTCCGGCGCCTGCAGCGCGAACTCGGTCAGACCTGTTTGATCGTTACCCATGACCGCGACGAGGCCTATGAATTGGCCGATCAGGTCGCCGTGATGTTCGACGGCCAGGTCGATCAATGCAGTCCACCGCGCCAGCTTTGGCAGGCCCCGGAAACCCAGCGGGTGGCCGATTTCCTGGGCGCCTTCAACCGCTTTGATGCGCGGCGCCTGCCAGGCGCGATGCAGCGCGAATCAGGCAGTTGGATCGCCCCGATCGAAGCCTTGCAGATCGCCGGCAGCGACGACGACTGCCACGACTGCTGGACGCTCAGCGCCGAACTGCTGGCCTGCCACCCCGGCCAACAGCGTCAGGCAGTGGACTTGCTGACCGCTCAGGGCGAATCCCTGGTGCTGTGGGCGCCGCAAGCCACTGAGCTGCCGCCGGCCGGGTCGCAGTTGAGCTTGCGCCTCCCGATCCATGCCATGCAGTTTTTGCCGGGTTGACGAGGCAACTTCATGCCCTTGTCATATGGATCATCGATGCTGAGCTTCCCTTAATCACGAAGCATCAGCATGGCATCAAATCGTCGCGAATTCATCGGCAAGGCAGCAGCCACCGCTTCAGTGCTTGCCATCGGCAGCACCTTGACCGCCTGCGGCGGCAGCAACAGCGTCACTCCGGCCCAGTTCAGATACGGTGTCGCCAGTGGCGACCCATTGACTGACCGGGTGATCCTCTGGACCCATGCCAAGATTCTCGATGCGCTGACTGCGGTCGCCTTGACCTGGCAGATCGCCACCGACAGCAATTTCAGCACGGTGGTCAATTCAGGCCGCATCGGTGCTTTCGAAGCCACCGGATTCACCGTCAAGGTTGATGCCCTCGGCTTGAGCGCCGGGACGACTTATTACTACCGTTTTCTTGATGATGCCGGAACGGTCTCACCGGTCGGCACCACGCGCACCTTGCCGGCCGCCAGCGTGGCTTCGGTCAAGTTTGCGGTGTTTTCCTGTGCGCTCTATTCAGAAGGCTTCTTCAACACCTATGACGCCGCGGCCAAATCGGACGCGCAATATGCGATCCACTTGGGTGACTACATCTACGAATATGGCTCGGATCCGAAAAAGTTCGGCAATACCGACGCCGTGGCGCTCGGTCGGGTGACCAGTCCGGCCAACGACATCTTCAGCTTGAGCGACTACCGTACCCGTTATGCCACTTATCGTCTGGATGCGAACCTGCAGGCCTTGCATGCCAAGATGCCCTGGATCACGATCTGGGACGACCATGAATTCGCCAACAACGCCTACGTCACTGGGGCTGAAAACCACAACAGCACGGCCCAGGGTCCGTGGCTGACCCGCAAAGCGATCGCGGCGCAGGTTTATCACGAGTGGATGCCGATCCGCAGCCCCGATGCGGCCAATCTGCTGAAGATCTACCGCAGCTTTGACTTCGGCAGCCTGTTCAGCCTGCATATGCTCGACACCCGCATCGAAGGTCGAGATCAGCAATATGACAATTTTGGCGATGCGGACGGTGGTATCGGTCGCTATCTCACCGGCCTGACCAGCGGCAGCGATGCGAGCCGGCGCATGATCAGCGCGACCCAGCAGAGCTGGCTGACCAGCGGCCTGACCGCCTCCAAGGCGACCTGGCAGTTGCTTGGCAATCAGGACATCATGGCGCGGATGTGGTTCCCTGCCTCGGTGCTGCAACTGGCGGCCACCGGCGCCGATCCGACCAAGGCCATTGGCGATTACCTGACCGCCAAGGCCACCAAGGCGGCAGCGGGTCCGGCCGCTTTGACGCCGACCCAGACCGCGCTCTTGAACCCCGCAGTCAATCCACGCCTGCCTTACAACCTTGACTCATGGGACGGTTATCCGAGCAATCGCGAGGCGGTGCTGCAAACGGTCAAGGCGCAAGGCAAGAAGCTGGTCGTGCTGTCTGGCGACTCGCACAACGCCTGGTTTTCCAATCTGACGACATTGGCGGGTGAAAAAATCGGCGTGGAGTTTGCCGGTTCTTCGGTCACCGCACCGGGCTTCGAGAGTGCCGGCCTGGGCGGCCTGGCCCGTTCGATGGACGGCAGCGCTGTGGCCAAGGCTTCAGGCTCGGGCCTTGGTCTGGTTGATGACTTGAATTACAGCGACAGCACCCGGCGTGGTTATCTGCTGATGACGGTCAGCGCTGATGCGGTCAAGGGTGAATTTGTCTTCGTCAGCACGGTCAAATCGGCGACCTATACCG
>CANFIC010000399.1 GCA_947446685.1 Burkholderiales bacterium | reverse complement strand
GGCCTGGTCCATCATCGAGGAAGTCGAGGCCATGGGCGGCATGGTCAAGGCCGTTGACTCCGGTTGGGCCAAGCTGAAGATCGAGGCCAGTGCGGCCGAAAAGCAGGCTTGCATCGATTCGGGCAAGGACGTGATCGTTGGTGTCAACAAGTACAAACTCGCCAAACAGGATCCGGTTGAATTCCTGATGGTCGACAACGTGCGGGTGCGCGATGAGCAGATCGAGCGGCTGACAGCGATCAAGGCGAGCCGGGATAGCGCGGCGGTTCAGGCCGCGCTGGCCGCATTGACCGATGCTGCGCATTCAGGGCAAGGCAATCTGCTCGACCTGAGCATTCAGGCGATGCGGCTGCGCGCCACGGTGGGCGAAGTCAGCGATGCGCTTGAGGCGATCTATGGCCGGCACCGCGCTGACACCCACAAGGTCTCGGGCGTCTATGCCGCAGCCTATGACTCGGCTGAAGGCTGGGCCAAGTTGCAGGAAGAAATCAAGGCTTTTGCCGAGGCTCAAGGCCGCCGCCCCCGCGTGATGATCGCCAAGCTCGGCCAGGATGGCCATGACCGTGGCGCCAAGGTCGTGGCCACTGCCTATGCCGATCTGGGCTTCGACGTCGACATCGGCCCGCTGTTCCAGACCCCCGAGGAATGCGCGCGGCAGGCGATCGAGAACGACGTTCATGCGGTCGGCGTGTCGACTCTGGCTGCCGGTCACAAGACTTTGGTGCCGGCCATCATTCAGGCCTTGAAAGACCAGGGCGGCGACGACATCATCGTCTTCGTCGGTGGGGTGATCCCGGCGCAGGACTACGACATGCTCTACGCGGCGGGAGTGAAAGGCATCTACGGCCCGGGCACGCCGATCCCTGCCAGTGCCAAGGATGTGCTGGAACAGATCAGGCTGGCATTGGCTGCTTGAATTACTCCCGGCTGGAACCTCCCGTGAAGCCATTTTTCGTCTATCTGCTGCGCTGTGCCGATGGTTCCTATTACGCCGGCCATAGTGATGATCTTGGCTTGCGTATCGACCAGCATCAGCAAGGCGAAATTGATGGCTACACCAGCAAGCGTCGACCGATCGAGTTGGTCTGGTCTCAGGAGACATCGTCACGTGAAGAAGCGCTTGCGGCTGAGCTGAGGCTCAAAGGTTGGTCGCGTGCCAAGAAAGAAGCCTTGATCAAGGGCGACTGGGCGCTTGTCAGCAAGCTGGCACATCAGCATGGGGTCAAGGCTCATGCCAGTCCTTCGACGAGCTCAGGACCTACAGACGATCGCGATGAGGCCCTTCGACAGGCTCAGGGCGAACGGATCATGGGTGAGCCTGAACCGATAACCAAACCCGTTCGTCCTGAGCTTGTCGAAGGACATGTGGGATTGGCGACCGAACCCAAAATCAACCCCGTTCGTCCTGAGCTTCTCGAAGGGCATGTGGGATTGGCGAACGAGACCGAAATCAACCCCGTTCGTCCTGAGCCTGTCGAAGGACGCGCGAATGCGCTCACGGGGATATTGCTGGCCGGACCGAGCTCAGCCCAGCGCCGCGCGATCGCCAAGTCGATCACCTTGCTGGAGTCGACCCGTGCCGACCACCGCGCTCAAGGGGATGCGCTGTTGACCGAATTGCTTCCTGCTACTGGCGGCGCTTTTCGGCTCGGCATCTCGGGCGTGCCCGGCGTCGGTAAAAGCACCTTCATCGAAGCCTTGGGGCTTTATTTGATCGAGCGTGGTCATCGCGTCGCGGTGCTGACGATCGACCCGTCGAGCAGCGTTTCCGGTGGTTCGATTCTCGGTGACAAGACCCGCATGGAGCGGCTTTCGATGGATGAACGGGCCTATATCCGGCCCAGTCCGAGCAGCGGCAACCTGGGCGGCGTGGCTGAAAAAACCCGTGAAGCAATGCTTGTTTGCGAGGCCGCCGGTTTCGACATCGTGATCGTCGAGACGGTCGGTGTCGGCCAGAGTGAGACCGCTGTCGCCGGCATGACCGATATGTTCGTGCTGATGCAACTGCCCAATGCTGGCGACGATCTGCAGGCGATCAAGAAGGGCGTGATGGAGTTGGCCGACCTGGTCGTCATCAACAAGGCCGATCTCGATGCGATTGCCGCAGCGCGGGCGCAGGCGCAGATCGCGTCGAGCTTGCGGCTGTACCGGATGCATGGCGAGCATGAGGCGCAGCAATGGCAGCCTCAGGTCATGCAGCTCAGCGCCTTGAAGGGCGAAGGACTCGATGCCTTCTGGGGCGCGATCAACCAGTTCCGGCAGTTGCAAGACGCCAATGGCGGCCTGCTGACCAAGCGCCGGCAGCAGTCGCTGGCCTGGCTGTGGGAGCGCATTCACGCTGGTTTGCGCCAGCAATTTTCATCTTCCCCGGCCGTGCGCGCATTGCTGGCGCAGACCACCGAGCGGGTGCTGCAGGGGCGGCTCGCGCCGTCAACTGCGGCGCGCGATCTGCTCACCATTTTTTCAGGAGACAAGCATGCATGACATCCAACAAAGGCTTGAAGCCAAGCGCGCATTGGCGCGCCTCGGCGGCGGCGAAAAGCGCATTGCCGCCCAGCATGCCAAGGGCAAGCTGACGGCACGCGAGCGGCTCGAACTGCTGTTCGACGAGGGCACCTTCGAGGAATGGGACATGTTCGTCGAGCATCGCTGCGTCGATTTCGGCATGCAGGACAACAAGATCCCCGGCGATGGTGTTGTCACCGGCTACGGCATGATCAACGGCCGGCTGGCCTTCAGCTTCAGCCAGGATTTCACTGTCTTCGGCGGCGCCTTGAGCGAGTCGCATGCCGAGAAGATCTGCAAGGTAATGGATCAGGCAATGAAGGTCGGCGCCCCGGTGATCGGCCTGAACGATTCCGGCGGCGCAAGAATCCAGGAAGGTGTGGCTTCGCTGGGTGGATATGCCGATGTGTTCCAGAAAAATGTGCTGGCCTCGGGGGTGATTCCGCAGATCAGCATGATCATGGGACCCTGTGCTGGCGGTGCGGTCTATTCGCCAGCGATGACCGACTTCATCTTCATGGTCAAGGACAGCTCCTACATGTTTGTCACCGGCCCCGAGGTGGTGAAGACGGTGACACATGAGGAAGTGACTGCCGAGGAGCTGGGCGGCGCCATTTCGCACACGAGCAAGAGCGGCGTGGCGGATCTGGCTTTTGACAATGATGTCGAAGCGATCCTGATGCTGCGGCGCTTCTTCAATTACCTGCCGCTGAACAACCGCGAAAAAGCGCCGACCCGGCCCAGCGGCGACCCCGGCAACCGGCTCGACCGTTCGCTTGATACGCTGGTGCCCGAGAACGCGAACAAGCCCTATGACATGAAGGAGTTGCTGTTGAAAGTCGTCGACGACGGCGACTTCTTCGAGCTGCAGCCCGATTACGCCAAGAACATCATCACCGGCTTTGCCCGCATGGAAGGTCAAAGCGTCGGCATCGTCGCCAACCAGCCGCTGGTGCTGGCCGGCTGCCTCGACATCAAGAGCAGCATCAAGGCCGCGCGCTTCGTGCGGTTCTGCGATGCGTTCAACATCCCGGTGCTGACCTTCGTCGACGTGCCCGGCTTCATGCCTGGCACCGCGCAGGAGTACGGCGGCATCATCAAGCATGGCGCGAAGCTGCTGTACGCCTATGCCGAGTGCACGGTGCCCAAGAT
>CANFIC010000398.1 GCA_947446685.1 Burkholderiales bacterium | reverse complement strand
GCGGATCGGGATGGGATGCAAGGCGCATTTTGCGGCCAATAGCGCGTGCTATTGGCAATAAATGCAACGCCGCAGACCGCCTGAGGCCGGGCTAGCACAAGCCGTGAGGGGTTATGCAGAGCATCCTTTGGGTTGTCCGGCGCAAGCCCTGGCCCTGCGCCGGCTCGATGCAAACCGGCGAGCCTGGTGCCGTGCAAAAAATCAAATCACGCCAAGCAGTTCGCGATCAGACGGCAGTCAGCAGACAAACCGCCCTGGCATCGATCGCCAGGCCTTCGCCGACCGGGCCCATTTTTTCGGCGGTCTTGGCTTTGACATTGACCTGCGCTGCATCGATGCCCAGCGCCTGGGCCAGCCTTGCGCGCATGGCGGGAATATGCGGCGCCATCTTCGGCGCCTGGGCGATGATGGTCGAGTCGATATTGACGATCTGCCAACCAGCGGCCTGCACTTGCGCATAGGCAAGGGTCAGCAGCTGCATCGAATCAGCGCCCTTGAACTCGGCTGAGTTATCCGGGAAAAGCTTGCCGATGTCGCCCATTGCGGCAGCGCCAAGCAGCGCATCGGTGATCGCATGCGCCAGCGCATCGGCGTCGGAATGTCCGAGCAGGCCATGGCTGTGCGGGATGGTGATGCCGCCCAGCACCAAGGGCCGGCCGGTGACCAGGGCATGGGTGTCCCAGCCTTCGCCGATTCGAATCTTCATGCCTTGCTCCTCAGCGGCTTTTCAACAAGCGTTCGGCCAGCGCGAAATCGGCCGGCCAGGTGACCTTGAAATTCTCCAGCGAGGCCTCGACCAGCAAAGGCTGCTGGCCTTGCGCCTCGATCGCGCTGGCCTCGTCGGTGACCACGATGCCGTCGCTGACGGCCTGCGCCAGCGCCGCTTGCAACTGCCCCAGACGGAACATCTGCGGCGTTTGCGCAGCCCATTTGTGCTGCCGATCGATGGTGGCGCTGACGCGGCCCGCCTGCGAGGCTTTCAAGGTATCCGGCAGCGGACAGGCCAGCAGACCGCCGACGGGATCATCCAGACAGGCCTCGATCAAGTTCGTGACCCATTCGGGCCGCAACAGGCAGCGCGCCGCGTCATGCACCAAGACCCAGTCCTGCGGCTGCGCGCCGCTTGCCAGCAGCTGATCCAGGCCCTTGGCGACGCTTTGCGCGCGGGTCGCTCCGCCGCAGCGCGCGACCCAGACCGCCTGACCTTGAAGATCCGGCAGCGCCGCTTCGAATTGATCGTCATCGGGCGCCAGTACGACCAGGGTCGCGCTCAGACCCGGCACTTGCAGCAGCGCTTCCAGCGTATGCGCCAGCATTGCGCGCCCGGCCAATTGCACATATTGCTTTGGCCCTTCGGCCCCGGAACGTACCCCAGCCCCGGCGGCGGGCACCAGGGCATAGCAGCGGGGCGACAAGCCAGAAACGGAATCGGTCATTGCCGGCATTTTAGAAGCCGCCCTTCAACGGCCCTGCCATTGCGGCGGTCTGCGCTGCACAAAGGCGTTGACGCCTTCGTGGAAATCGTCGCTGCCATAGCTGCGCCGGATCAGGTCTTCGCCTTCAGGCAGCGCGGCCAATGCCAGGCGGCGCAGCGCTTCCTTGGAAACCGCCTGTGTGACAGGTGCCAGCGCCGCCAACTCTGTACAAAGCGCGGCCAGACAGGCATCGAGATCGGCAGGCGCGCAGACCTGCTGCAGATAGCCACAGGCAGCGCATTCATCGGCAGTCAGCATCTCGGCGCGCAGCAGCATGCGCTTGACGCGCTGCATGCCCAGGGCGGCCGTCATCCGGGCCAGATTGGCAACCGACAGGCAGTTGCCCAGCGTCCGGGCAATCGGCACGCCGAAGCGGGAACCGCTGCCGGCAATGCGGAAATCGCAAGCAGTGGCGATCGCCAGGCCGCCGCCGACCGCCCAGCCTTCAATCACCGCGATGGTAGGCATCGGCAAGGCTTCGAGCAGGCCGATGCAGCGGTCGATCTGGCGCTCGTAGGCGACGCCGTCCTCACCGGTCTGAAAGCCGCTGAACTGCGCAATGTCGGTGCCGGCGACAAAGGCCTGACCGCCGGCACCGCGCAGGGTGACGACGCGAACGCTGCGGTCAGCGGCGAGTTGTTCGCAGATTTGCTGCAATTGCTCGTACATCGTCCAGGTCATCGCATTGCGCGCTGCCGGACGGTCGAAGATCAGCGCGGCAACGCCCTGCGAGATGCTCAGGCGGACCTGGCCCGTTTCAATGTTCATCGGCAAAAGCTCCTTGTTCTTGCAATGCGGCGATCTCGGCTGCACCCAGCCCGAGTTCGGCGAGCAACTCGCCGGTATGTTCACCCAGCAGCGGCGGATGACGGCGCACCTGTTGCGGCGTGCCCGACAGCTTGACGGCAAAACCGATATTGGGCACCTTGCCCTCGACCGGATGATCGATCTCGATGCGCATCTGGCGCGCCACACCATGCGCGCCCTCGAAGGCTTGCGGATAGCTGAGGATCGGGCCCGCCGGGATGCCGGCCGCCAATAGATGGTCGACCCAGTAAGCGCTGGACTGCTGGATAAAACTTTGCTCCAGCAAGGCCACCAGCGCCAAGCGATTGGCCAGGCGCAGCGAGACGCTGCCAAAGCGTGGGTCGTCGAGCAGGTCGCTGCGCTGCAAGGTCACGCAGAGCTTGTGCCAGAGCTTCTGGTTGGTCGCGCCCATGACGAAATGGCCGTCAGCGCAAGCCATCGCCTGATACGGGGCGCTCATCCGGTTGGCAGTTCCAAGCGGCTCGGGCGGGCGCCCGGTGCCCCAATATTCAGACATATCCCAGATCGAAAAAGCCATCGCTGAATCGAACAAGGAGGCATCAATGTACTGCCCCAGGCCGGTCGCACGGCTGCCGATATAGGCAGAAAGCGCGGCATAGGTGGCAAACAGGGCGCAGCCGATGTCAGCCACCGGCACACCGGCTTTTACCGGCGGGCCGTCAGGGTAGCCGGTGACGCTCATCACGCCCGACATGGCCTGCGCCATCAGGTCGAAACCGGGCCGATCGGCCCAGGGACCGGTCTGGCCAAAGCCCGAGATACTGACATAGACCAGCCGCGGGTTGACCTTTTGGCAGGCCTCATAGTCGATGCCCAGACGCTTCATCACGCCAGGACGGTAGTTCTCGACCAGGATGTCAGCGCTTTCAACCAGCTTGAACAGCAGCGCCCGCCCGGCCGCAGACTTCAAGTTCAGCGTGACGCTGCGCTTGTTGCGGTTCATGTTGAGGAAGCCCATGCTGTCGTTGCCCTTGAGCTTGAAGCCCATCGCACCGCGCGTCTGGTCGCCGCTCTTTGGCGGCTCGATCTTGATCACATCGGCGCCCATGTCGCCGAGCAGCATGCAGGCATAAGGCCCGGCCATCACCTGGCTGACATCGAGCACGCGAACCCCGGCCAGCGGCTGTGGCCGCTTCGGCGCTACCGTCATGCGTCCATCTTCACATTGGCGTCTTTCACCACCTTGGCCCATTTGCGCATCTCGGCCTGGATGAAGGTCGCGAACTTCTCGGCCGACCCGCCACCATCTTCAGCGCCATATTGGGCGAAGCGTTCCTGCACATCGGGCATGGCCAGGACCTTGTTCACATCTTCATTGATATGGCGAACCAAGGCGGGCGCCATCTTGGCCGGCCCGGCCAG
>CANFIC010000397.1 GCA_947446685.1 Burkholderiales bacterium | reverse complement strand
ATCCAGCCTGAACAATGGGAAGCCCCCTCTGATGTCACCAGTCAGTTTGTACCAAAACTAGATATTCACCGGGCTTGTATAAACCCTATATGTTGTTTTACTACAGCATTTTTTTCCGAAATTTTTCAAAAAATTCAGGGTAAACCCGTGTTTTTCTCGGACATCAACTGCATTCATCGGATTTCTTAGAAGGGATTACTCAATTTTATGTAGCTTGACTACATCAATCAGAATCCAAACAGAAGATCAATTTCCGTGCTGCTCGATGGCCAATGCTGCGCCGCTGAGCGCCGCCAGCGTGTCGGTGATCAAGGCGGTGGGAATCCCTTGCAGATAGCCCGCCAATCGCCCTTTGCCTTCAAAGCGCTCGCGAAAACGCGAAGCAAAAAAGCGCTCACCCAGGCGCGGCACGATGCCGCCACCAATATAGACGCCAGCCCTTGCACCCAAGGTCAAGGCGACATTGCCGGCAAAACCACCGAGCAGGGCACAAAAGCTGTCCAGCGTCAGACTGCAAACGACATCAGCCCCGGACAAACCGGCCTCGACGATCTGGGCAGAAGTCAGCGCAGCGACGGATACCCCTTGAACCGCCGCCACCGCGCCATGCAACACCGGCAGGCCGATCCCGGACAACAAGCGCTCCGCCGACACATGCTCATGGTCACGCCGCACATGGGCGAGCAACTCGCTCTCGAAGGCATCTGCCGCCGACAGCGTGGCATGCCCACCTTCACCCGGCATGGCAATCCAGGCCTGGCGCGAAAAGGTGACGCCAGCGACGCCAAG
This sequence comes from Burkholderiales bacterium, assembly GCA_947446685.1. Taxonomy (GTDB): domain Bacteria; phylum Pseudomonadota; class Gammaproteobacteria; order Burkholderiales; family Burkholderiaceae_C; genus Paucibacter_A. The sequence continues at coordinate 2,892 of CANFIC010000397.1, read as the reverse complement.
CCCGGTACCCGGCCCGATGACAGCCAAGGTGCCCGAGCTTACCGGCAGACTGGCCGCACCCGACCATTGGCGTAATTGCTGCGCTTGCAGCTTGGGCAAGGACAAGGCCAGGGCTTCGAAATCATTCAGCACCAGCAGCGCCTGCAAGCCGAGTTCCTGCTGCGCCCGGGCACGGGAGAAACTCCAGTGACCGTTGGTAAGTTCGACCTGATCACCCGACAAGGCCGAGGCCACGGCAAAAGCGGCACGCTGGGGCTGAGCCGTCTGGCCAAGCAAGGGCGCCAACTGCTGAAGATAAGCGCGTACCGCGGCAACTGGCCCCGCATGATCGGTTACCCGAAAAACTCGCACATGCTCGACCGAGGCGCCAGGACCCGCAATCCAGCCAAAGCGGGCATTCGTGCCGCCAATGTCAGCAACCAGGCCGGTACTCATTGAAACGCTCTCTGCGAAAAAATTAGAAAACCGCGTGGGACACGAACTAGGCAAATTTGCACGATGATCCAGCTTGACGTCTATATTGTGGAGGCCCGGAAGGTAACAAAACTACATTTACAACACAAGCCCGATCCACAAATTTTACGTTATCAACGGAATTCACCGCATATGGCAGATTTTGCTAGGGCAATTCCCCTTGTGCCAACGTTGTAGTCAAGCTACAACGACCCATGCCCTTGACGCTACCTGTATCGCGACCGGAACGACCTTATGTCTCCATTCGATAGTCCCAGACTGATCGCCGACATCGGCGGCACCTTTGCCCGCTTTGCGCTCGAAATCAAATCGGGTGAATTCAGCCATATCGCCTCTCTGCGATGCGCTGATCATGCTGATTTTCAAGCTGCGGTGACCGCTTATCTGTCAGGCATCAGCAATCTGCCCGAGGGCCAATCTATCGCTCATGCTGCGGTCGCAATCGCCAATCCGGTCGACGGCGACCAGGTACGAATGACGAATTACCACTGGCAGTTCTCGATCGAGGACATGCGCGCGCGCCTGGGTTTCGACACCCTGGTCGTGGTCAACGATTTCACCGCTCTGGCGATGGCCTTGCCCAAGCTGACATCAGCCGATCTGCACCAGGTCGGTGGCGGCGAGGCCCGCATGCCCAGCGTCATCGGTCTGCTCGGTTCCGGCACCGGTCTCGGATCCTCGGGACTGATCCCGGCCAGCGGTGGCTGGGTGGCCTTGGGTACGGAAGGTGGTCACACCGCTTTTGCACCGAGGGATGAGCGCGAGATTGCGATCCTGCGCTACGCGATGCGGCAGTTCCGCCATGTATCGTTCGAGCGCCTGCTGTCGGGATCGGGCCTGGAGTTGATCTATCAGGCGCTGACTCAAGGCCAGGGACTGCAAAGCAGCGAATTGAGCGCCAAAGAGATCACCCAGCGGGCGCTGGCCGGGCAAGACGCCCAATGCGTCGAGACGCTCGACGTTTTCTGCGCCATTCTGGGGACTGCGGCAGCCGATCTGGCAGTCACGCTGGGCGCTTTTGGCGGCATCTATATCGGCGGCGGTATCGTGCCGCGCCTGGGCGAATATTTCGACCGTTCGCCGTTCCGTGAGCGCTTCGAGGACAAGGGGCGTTTCAGTGGCTATGTCGGTAGCATTCCGACCTTCGTCATCACCGCCGAGAACGCCACTTTCAAGGGCGCATCGGCGATTCTCGAAGCGCAGCTGCGCGACTTGACGACTGCACCGGGTGCGGCCATTCTGGGCCAGGTACGCAACTCCAGATCCAAACTGTCACCCGCAGAAACCAGGGTCGCAGACTATGTGCTGGCGCATCCGCGTTCGGTGCTCAACGACCCGATCGTGGAAATTGCACGCGCTGCCCAGGTCAGCCAACCGACCGTGATCCGCTTTTGCCGCTCGCTCGGTTGCACCGGGCTGTCGGATTTCAAGCTGCGTCTCGCCTCCGGACTGACCGGCACCGTGCCGGTCACTCATACCCAGGTCAATCTGGACGATTCGATGATCGAGCTGGGCGCCAAGGTGCTGGGCAACACAGCCTCGGCGATCTTGCAGGTACGCAGCCAGTTGAACCGCGAAATGATCGACCGCGCGGTCGATCTGCTGCTGCATGCCGGCCGGATCGAGTTCTATGCGGTCGGGCATTACGGCGTCGTGGCGCAGGATGCGCAGTTCAAATTCCTGCGCTTCGGCATGTCGAGTGCCGCCTACACCGACTCACGCCTGCAATTGCTGGCCGCCAACGTGCTCAAGCCAGGCGATGTCGTTGTGATGATCAGCAGCAGCGGCCGCTTGCAGGAAATGATCGCAGTGGCCGACATGGCGCGCGAGCGGGGTGCTTCCATCATCGCGATCACAGCCAGTCAGTCGCCGCTCGCGCGCAAAGCCGACGCAGTCTTGATCGTCGACCATGTTGAGGACATCGCCAGCCATGTGCCGATGGTCAGCCGCATCCTGCATTTGCTGGTGATCGACATCCTCGCCGTCGGCGTGGCGATGCGCCGCAGCCCTGACGGCATTCTGGGCGGACAAGCTGATGAGCGGATGGACGAAACCGCAAGGCATGGCGCCAAGCCCGCTGGCAGCAAGGGTGCCCGCAGTGCCGCACCGGGTGTCAGCCTGGCTTCGCCTCTGGCGCGCCTGACCTCGCACAGTCGCTGAGACCCAAAGACAGCTTGAGTCGGTGCTGAAAACAAGGTAGCAGGCCGACAGGCGACAATCAGGCTGCGAGCAAGCCGCCATCACCGGTCGCTGCGAGCAAGTCCTTGGCCAAGTCTGCAAGGCGCTGAAACTACGATGCAGTTGCTGGCTTGACCGCCCGACCTGCAAGCAAGGCCTTGCTGGCAAGGCGACATGAAAGTTGGCATTGAAAAAAACATTCACCTTGAACATCGAGGGCAAGCACCCGGACCGGGTCGT
>CANFIC010000396.1 GCA_947446685.1 Burkholderiales bacterium | reverse complement strand
GACCAGCGGCGCCACTTCGTCGGGGATGCCGCGTTCGTCGATCGGGCTCAGGTCCGAACTTTCACGCGAGCGGATGCGCCGTTGCAAGTCATTCAATGGCGCAATGCCGCGCGCCAGGGCCAGCCAGACCAGCAGCACCGCGAGGGGCAGGATGACGAATTGCGGCAGGATCACGCCTTTGATGATTTCGTTGGTCAACCTTGCGCGCTTGCCCAAGGTCTCGGCCACTTGCACCAGCATCGTTCTTGAATTGTTGTCGAGCTTGTCGGGCAACACCCAGAGATAGGCCACCCGCACCCGCTCATTGCCGACTTCATCGTCGCGGAAATGAAGCTCTCCTGCGACGATCGTCTCATCGTCGGGCGGCACCGGCAGCACCGAATCTCCGTTCAGCAACTCGCCCCGCAAGCCCAGCACCTGGTAGAAAACGGTATCGGTTTCATCAGCGCGCAGCAGGGCAGCGGCTTCAGGTGCCAAGGCATAGCGGGACTTCATGCTGCGGCCGGGCAGGGCCTCGGCGGCGACTTGCAGGCCCAAGGTGCGGGTCATCTCGCCAAGCGCCCGGTCATAGGGCTTGTTGGCAATCCCCTGCGCCACCAACCAGGTCAAGCCAACGCTGATCGGCCAGATCAGCAGCAGCGGGGCGAGCATCCAGTCAAGGATCTCGCCGAACAGCGATCGCTGCCCCGACTCAGCGGTGGATTTGCTCATGCCAGCCTGGGAGGGAGATCAATGGGGGATTTTTTCCAGGCAATAACCGAGACCGCGCACGGTGGCGATGCGGATCGGGCCCTGCTCTATTTTCTTGCGCAAGCGGTGGATATAGACCTCGATCGCATTGTTGCTGACCTCTTCGCCCCATTCGCACAGCCGTTCGACCAATTGATCCTTGCTGACCAGCCGACCCGCGCGCTGCAACAGCACTTCCAGCAAACTGAGTTCGCGTGCAGACAACTCGATCATCACGTCGTTGATATAAGCCACACGGCCGGTCGCATCGAAGTTCATCGGGCCATGCTTGATGATGCTCGAAGCCGTACCCAGACCGCGTCTTGTCAAGGCACGGACCCGGGCTTCCAACTCTTGCAGCGAGAACGGCTTTGCCATGTAATCGTCGGCGCCAAGATCAAGACCCTTGACGCGCTGCTCGATGCTGTCGCCGGCAGTCAGGATCAGCACCGGCATCGACGAGCCACGTGCGCGCAACTTGCGCAACACATCGAGTCCATGCATGCGCGGTAGACCCAGATCCAGGATCACCAGATCGAACTCATGCGAAGCCAGCGCCGCATCGGCTTCCGAGCCGTTGCCGACCTGGTCGACGGCATAACCCGAGGCGCGCAGCGAGCGCAACAAACCGTCCGCCAGGACCTGGTCGTCTTCAGCAATCAGGATGCGCATACTTGTCTCCGCCGAAGCAATGTCGTAGTAACCTCATTCTATGGAGCTTGGCGGGCTTGGCTTATGCAGACCTACCCGCAGCAAAAAAACACAAAACACTGTACAAACGTACAGATATCGCGATAATGCGATCAGCCCATTCAGGAGAAATCATGGACGCACCAGTCAAAACCATCAATGCCGAGAAGGCCAAAGCCCTGCAAGCCGCGCTTGCCCAGATCGAGAAGCAATTCGGCAAGGGTTCGATCATGCGCTTGGGTGAGGGCGAAGTGATCGCTGACATCCAGGTCGTTTCTACCGGCTCGCTAGGCCTTGACATTGCCCTCGGTGTTGGCGGTTTGCCGCGCGGCCGCGTGGTCGAGATCTACGGCCCTGAATCTTCAGGCAAGACCACGCTGACCCTGCAGGTGATTGCAGAAATGCAGAAGATCGGCGGCGTCTGCGCCTTCATCGATGCCGAGCATGCGTTGGACATCCAGTACGCGCAAAAGCTCGGCGTCAACCTGCAAGAGCTGTTGATCAGCCAGCCCGACACGGGCGAGCAGGCGCTGGAGATCGTTGACGCGCTGGTCCGTTCCGGCTCGGTCGACCTGATCGTCATCGACTCGGTGGCGGCCTTGACGCCTAAGGCCGAGCTTGAGGGCGAGATGGGCGATTCGCTGCCGGGTCTGCAAGCCCGGTTGATGAGCCAGGCCTTGCGCAAGCTGACCGCCACGATCAAGAAGGCCAATTGCATGGTCATCTTCATCAACCAGATCCGCATGAAGATCGGCGTGATGTTCGGTAGTCCCGAGACAACGACTGGCGGCAACGCGCTGAAGTTCTATGCCTCGGTACGCCTTGACATCCGCCGCATCGGCTCGATCAAGAAGGGCGACGATGTCATCGGCAGCGAGACCAAGGTCAAGGTTGTGAAGAATAAGGTGGCGCCGCCGTTCAAGACGGCAGAGTTCGATATTCTTTATGGCGAAGGCATCAGCCGCGAAGGCGAAATCATCGACCTGGGTGTGGTCGCCAAGGTGGTTGAAAAGTCCGGGTCCTGGTACGCCTATCAGGGCGAAAAAATTGGTCAGGGCAAAGACAATGCACGCGAATTCCTGCGTGAGAACCCCGACATCGCGCATGAAATCGAGAACAAGGTTCGCGAGTCGCTGGGCGTGCCTTTGCTGGCCGGTAGCGAGCCTGCCAAGCCAGCGCCTTGACAGTTTGGCAGCGAGCGGCAGGCTTGACTGATGAAGCCCTTGTCGCTCAAGCTGAGGGCGATTTCGCTGCTGTCGCAGCGTGAGCACAGTCTGACCGAGTTGCGGCGCAAGCTGATGCGCATTGCGACCCAGCACGAGGCGGCAAGCGATGGCGAGCTTGATGCAGCAGCAGCTTCAACCGAGGTCGAAAATCTGCTCTTGTGGCTGCAGGAACAAGGTTATCTGAGCGAGTCGAGGTTCATCGAGTCGCGCATCAATGCGCGTTCGCCGCGCTATGGCAGCCTGCGCATCAAGCAGGAACTGGCCCAGCATGGGCTGGGGCTCAGCGCCGAAAATCAGCAATTGCTGAAGGACAGCGAACTCGAGCGGGCGAGGGCGATCTGGCAACGAAAATTTGCCGGCCAGCAGCCTGAAGATCTCGCCGCGAGGGCGAAGCAGACAAGATTCATGCTCGCCCGCGGCTTTCCATTTGATGTGATCCAGCGCCTGCTGCGTGCTCAAAGCGATTGAGCCGCAAGTTCCTTGAAAGGTTGGTGCGGCGCAACATGCTACATTGCCGGACTGCATTCAGTACTGCCGGCCAGCCAAGCAAAGGGCCAGCACCAATGGCTGCCCTTGCCCAATTCAATGAACTTGCCCCAATCAACCGCCGAGCGCCGTCTGCTGCATCGCCGCGCCATCAACGTGCAGGTGTATGCGCGCGATGACGGCTTGTTTGACGTAGAAGCCGCTCTGGTCGATAGCAAGGGCCGCGACATCCAACTTTCCGGTGAGACTCGCCGCGCCGGTGAGCCGGTCCATGACATGTTGCTTTTCCTGGTGGTTGACGCCCAGGCGAACATCCGCGAGGCATCCTCCCGAACGAACGCGATGCCCTATGCGGGGGCCTGTGATGACCATGGCGATGCTTACCAGCGTTTGGTTGGCCTGAACTTGTTCAAGGGCTTCCGCCCGAGCGTGAAGGACAAGCTGGCCGGTATAAAGGGTTGTACCCACCTGACCGAACTTTGCCAGGCTTTGCCAACGGCGGTGGTCCAGGCATTCACCGGCGAGGTGATCAATATCCGCGATGGCGACAGCCCTGGACAAGCGCCATTTC
>CANFIC010000395.1 GCA_947446685.1 Burkholderiales bacterium | reverse complement strand
TGCCATCCCAGACTGCGCAGCCGCCCGGCGACCGCTCGGCTTCGGTCTTGTAGTTGCTGGCGCTTGCGAAGCGGGCGAACTCGCCGCGTGTCAGCTCATGCTTGCCCAGCGCAAATGAGTAGCCGATTCGCAGCTCATGTACCGGCCCCTCATCATCGAATCGGTCGATGTCAGCGGCAGGCGACCCCATGCGGAAATTTCCTGCCGGGATCATCACCATCTGCGGGCAATCGGCACAGTCTTTGACTTTATGCCCTGCCACTTTGCTGGCGCTCTGGGCCTTGTTTTCTTGCGGGCGCGCTGCCATGTCCTGTGCGGCTGACAGGTTTGCCAGGCCAAAGGTCAAGAGCAGCAATGCGCTTGCGGCGCGAAGGCGAAGCGTGAATTTCAAGCAATTCCGATCGGTTGGGCGGGCCGGTCCGGCGCTGAAAGCCAATATTTTTAAGCCGCCATTCGACGCAGGCAGGGTATCGGCTTTACATGCCCGCGTAATTCGGTCCGCCGCCGCCTTCGGGCGTGACCCAGACGATGTTCTGGGTGGGGTCCTTGATGTCGCAGGTTTTGCAGTGGACGCAGTTCTGAGCGTTGATCTGCAGCGCGTCGGCACCTGATTCAAGTTTGATGAATTCATAGACGCCGGCCGGGCAGTAGCGGCTTTCGGGTCCGGCATAGATCGCCAGGTTGATGCCGACCGGCACCGTGGCGTCTTTCAGCGTCAGGTGCGCGGGCTGGTTTTCTTCATGGTTGGTGTTGGAGACGAAGACCGACGAGAGCCGGTCGAAGGTCAGCTTGTTGTCGGGCTTGGGGTAGTCGATCTTCGGGCAATCGGCTGCCGGCTGCAGGTATCGGTGGTCGGCTTGGGTGCGGTGCACGGTCCAGGGCGGGGTCTTGATGCCCAGCTTGGGCAGCAGCCATTGTTCGACGCCGGTCATCACCGCGCCGACCAGGTTGCCCCATTTGAACCATTGCTTGAAGTTGCGCGACTGGTGCAGTTCAGCATGCAGCCAGCTGGCTTCGAATGCAGCCGGGTAGGCGCTCAACAAGTCATGCTGGCGGCCGGCCGCCAGCGCTTCAACGGCGGCTTCAGCGGCGAGCATGCCGGTCTTGATCGCGGCATGGCTGCCCTTGATCCTTGCGGCATTCAGGTAACCGGCTTCGCAGCCGACCAGGGCGCCGCCCGGGAAGATGGTCTTGGGCAAGCTCAACAGGCCGCCGGCGGTGATCGCGCGGGCGCCATAGCTGATGCGCTTGCCACCTTCAAGGTGGGCACGGATGCTCGGGTGGGCTTTCCAGCGCTGCATTTCTTCGAAAGGGCTGAGCCAGGGGTTTTCGTAGTTCAGCCCGACGACAAAGCCCAGGGTGACCAGATTGCCTTCGAGGTGATAGAGAAAGCCGCCGCCATAGGTCTGGCTGTCCATCGGCCAACCTGCGGTGTGTACGACATGGCCGGGCTTGGCTTGGGCCGCGGGCACTTCCCACAGCTCCTTGATGCCCAGGGCGTAGCTTTGCGGGTCGCTGTCGGCGTCGAGCGCGAACTTGGCGATCAACTGACGGCCGAGGTGGCCGCGTGCGCCTTCGGCAAAGATCGTGTACTTGCCCAGCAGTTCCATGCCGAGCTGGAAACCGTCGTGCGGCTGGCTGTCCTTGCCGATGCCGAGGTTGCCAGTGGCGACGCCGCGCACTGATCCATCTTCAGCGTAGAGGACTTCGGCGGCGGTGAAACCGGGGAAGATCTCGACGCCCAGCGCTTCGGCCTGCTCGCTCAGCCATTTGGTCAGCGCGCCGAGCGAGATGACGTAATTGCCCTCGTTGTGGAAACAGTCTGGGGTCAGCCAGCCGGGTGTTCGGGTCGCGCCGGTTTCGCTGAGGAAAAGCACCTCGTCATCACTGACTGCCTGCTTCAGCGGCGCGCCCATCGCCTGCCAATCGGGGAACAGCTCGTTCAGGGCGCGTGGGTCCATCACCGCGCCGGAGAGGATATGAGCGCCGGGCTCGGAGCCCTTTTCAAGCACCACAACGGCGACTTCGCTGCCGGCAGCCGCAGCGAGCTGCTTTGCCCGGATCGCAGCGGCCAAGCCTGCCGGGCCGGCGCCGACGATCACCAGGTCGTATTCCATCGCCTCGCGGGGGCCGTATTGGGTCAGCAGTTCTTGGCTTGTCATGGCGATCTCTGGTTGAATTTGTTGCCGCCGATTCTATCGAAGCGATTCCGGGCCGAGACGCTGCGGCCGGCGCTGCCCGGGGCAGAGCTTGCGCTGACCCCGGCAATGCGGGATGGCGTGCTATCGTCATTTCAAATTCGGGAGGATGACCATGAGTTACAGCATTGATCTTTCGGGCCGCGTGGCCCTGGTGACCGGGGCTTCCAGCGGCCTCGGGGCGCAGTTCGCCAGAACGCTGGCCAAGGCCGGTGCCTGCGTGGTGCTGGCCGGACGCCGCACCGAGTTGCTGAAGACGCTGCGCTCCGAGATCGAGGGCGCTGGCGGCGATGCCCATGTGGTCAAGCTCGATGTGACCGACATCGACAGCATCAATTCAGCCGTCGCCCATGCCGAGACCGAGGTCGGCACGCTCGACATCCTGATCAACAACTCGGGCGTCAGCACGACGCAAAGGCTGATCGACGTCAGCCCCGACGATTACGACTTCGTCATGGATACGAACACGCGCGGCGCTTTCTTCGTCGCGCAGGCGGTGGGCAAGCGGATGCTGGCGCGCGCTCAAGGCCACGCGCCGGGTACCTTCATCGGCGGTCGCATCGTCAATATCGCGTCGATGGCCGGCTTGCGGGCGCTCAGCAAGATCGGTGTCTACTCGATGAGCAAGGCGGCGGTGATCCACATGACGCGGGCGATGGCGCTGGAATGGGGGCGCTACGGCATCAATGTCAACGCGATCTGCCCCGGCTATATCGACACCGAGATCAACCACCACCATTGGGCCACCGAGCAGGGCAAGAAGCTGGTCGAGATGATGCCGCGCAAGCGCATCGGCCACCCGCAAGACCTCGACACCACCTTGCTGATGCTCTGCGCCAACGAGAGTCATTTCATCAACGGTGCGGTCATCCAGGCTGACGATGGATTCGGGATTTAGCGGGAACGATTCTGGATCCTGTTGTGTGCTTGGCTCAGGCCCTTCGACAGGCTCAGGGCGAACGGGGTTTGGGTTTGGCGTGAACCGTATTTTTTGCAATGAGCAACCACGGTTCGTGGTGACTGACTTACCGTTCGTGGTGTTAGACATCCCGTCCGTGGTGACAGAAATCCCGTTCGTGGTGAGCTTGTCGAACCATCCATTGCGCTGCGCTGGGCTCAGGCCCTTCGACAGGCTCAGGGCGAACGGGGTGAAATCGGGATTGGATACATGAAAGTTGAGCAAATATGGCTTTGAGAACATTGACTGCGCTTGAAGCGCGGGTGCTGGCGGTGCTGGTGGAAAAGCAGGCGACGGTGCCTGACAGTTATCCGCTTTCGGTCAACGCTTTGACCCTGGGCTGCAACCAGAAGACCGCGCGCGATCCGGTGATGAATGCCAGCGAAGCCGATGTGCTGCAGGCGCTCGACGAGTTGAAGGCGATGCATCTAGTGAATCCGATCAGCGGCAACCGGGTGACCCGGTTCGAGCACAACGCGGCGCGGGGCCTGGGTGTGCCGAGCGCGGCGATGGCGATCCTCGATCTGCTGATGTTGCGCGGCCCGCAGACTGCG
>CANFIC010000394.1 GCA_947446685.1 Burkholderiales bacterium | reverse complement strand
GGCGGGCAAGCACAAAAATATATTCTCAAGCAATGGGTTTATTATCGCGCCGAGCATATAATCGAGATAAATACCTCGCTCACTGTAATATGATGATCTAGCATCAATCGGCCTGTTGAAAAATCCCATCTGCACGCATGACTCAAGGAGTAAAACAACTGCCAGATGAATTAATTCTATTAATATAAATGCCTTCAACCAGCCCATTGCTGACCATGATTTATTGGCAAACAGGATATTTAACAATCAGTTGTAACCTTCAAATTTCCGCTTGAAATAGAGAGAATGTGGCAGCGCGGTAAATACCGCGCCGCCACAACATCATCGTCAAGGCTCGCAAGCCCAGAAATCAGGATCCCCCATGATGTTCGGGCAGACCACCAGCCGCGAACCATTCTCTATTCTTGTCAGTACAAGGGCTTTGAGCTCATAGATATATCTTCCGACTGCATAAATCCCCTCATTGATCAATACATTTCTAATGGCTTGCGGTAGCAAGCCTCCAGAAACATTTTCCATCTCGATGTTGCTGATCGTTCTCATGATATTTAATCCTTTTTGATGAAAGATCGATGGTCCGGTCGATCTATGCCGGCTTCTCGTGAGAAGTTCATGGTGAAAATTTTGCGGTCTTGGATATTTCTCAATCGCCATGTGGCCAGTATTTACGCGCCGCCAGCACTGGTTCGAGCACCCACTCCCAGATCGCGCGGCGGTCTTGCAATACATCAGCGTCCAATGCCATGCCGGCCCTTAGACTTTGGCGACGTCCATAGGTCGAAATGTCTTGTCTTTTCAGGCGTACGCTGATCCGGAACAAGGGCTCGTTGGCCTGTACGGCAGTTAACAAAGCTTGTCCTTGCCCTGGGGGAAGGTCTTGCGGTGCTATCGGCGTTTGACTGATGCTGCTCACGGTGCCTTCTGCCATGCCGAATTTTTGGTACGGGTACGCTGCATAACGAAGCCAAACGCTTTGGCCGGCCCTTACAAAACCGGCAGTGCGGCTAGGGGCGAATAGGTGAGCCTCCAGATCTTGACTATCGAGGCTGGAGCCTTTTGGAAATAGGCTGATCAAGGTCTGACCCGTTTGAACGGTCTGGCCAGAGTGCAGCGTCAGGGCGTTGACGAGTCCGGATTGCGGTGCGGTGATCGTCAGGCCGCTGCGAATTTCGTTTTCGGTGCTTTCCTGGCTCAATGAGGCCAGATTTCTGTCAATCAGAGCCAAGCTTGTTTTGGAAACATTCTGATTGCTGTGCATTTCGGCGCGCAAGGTTTGCATCTCGCGCCGTAGTGACTCCAGGTTCCGTTCGGCATTACGTTCGCGTAGTTGCAAATCGAGCAGCTCTTCGAGCTTTTGTTGAGCCTGGATCGCCGAGACGAATCCGCTCCTTGCCAGTTCGGCGAAACGGCTCTCGCTCCGCGTTCCTAGCTGTACCCGGAGCTGATTTGTGGCCAGTTCGCCCTGAGCTTGCCTCTCCTCTGCTTGCAGGCTGCTCAGACGGTCAAGCGATGATCCCTGGCGCTGCTGATATTGCTGTTGAGTGAGGATCCGCTCGGTTTCAAGAGATGTTCGGCGTTGAGACAAGGCTTGTGCATGCAGGACTGCGGCTTCACCCAGTGCTGTATTTCGCTCCGTCTTCAAGTGCATCAATGCTTGTCCAGCCTTGACGACATCGCCCTCGTTGACCAGCACTTCAGCAAGCGTTCCAGACTGCGGTGCACTCAACGTAATCACCCCAGCTGCCGGGATCAGGATGCCAGGCAATCGAGCTTTGCGGGTGACTTCGCCCCAGATCGAAAAGGAGATCAGTGCAAGGGCGAAGCAAATGGCGAGGCTCGTCGCTACCAGAAATCCGGGTGAACGCCCAATGCGTATGCTGCCTAGCCATGGCGTTTGCCTGGCTTGCAGGACTTCCGATCGGAAGAGCGGCGTATTCACGACTCTGCGCCTTTGTCCAATGAGCATGGCGATGCCCGAGTCGGAACATTAGGTCAGATCGTTGGCGAAAGCACCCTTCCGACCGTCCCGTGAGCAGGTGACAAGTGGGCTTTCAGTTCGGTGGGAATTGGCCGCGAGGAAGTTGCAGCCCTACATTGAAGCTCGAGAATTCCTTCAAGGCAGGCCAGGTAACCAGAACACCGCCGCCGCCACCACCGTTGGCAGCGCCGCGCCGGCTGCGAGGCCGGCGGCGCTGATGGAGGCGTCGTGGAAGCCTTGCTTGAGCAGGGCTACGCCTGCGGGGTTGGGGGCGTTGGCGATGACGGTCATGCCGCCACCTGCGACGGCACCGGCAACCAGCATGTATTTGGCCGGGTCGCTGATGCCTTCGATCAGCGAGCCCAGATAGGTCAGCGCGGCGTTGTCGGTGAATGCCGTCAGGCCCAGCGCGCCGAAGAACAGCGCGGCGGGTTCCAGCCCGGCGACGATCGGCTGCAGCCACCATTGCTGCATGCCGCCAAGCAGCAGCAGACCACCGAGAAAAAGCCCGACCAGCAGGGCTTCTTTCAGCAACAGCTTGTTCTGGTGGCTCGCATAGGCCTGCGCAATGCCCAGGAACAGCAGGAACAGCCCGATGAAGATGACAGGGTGGTGGGCGAACAGGATCACCCCGGCCAGCAAGGCGAAATGGATCAGGCTGAGCAGGCGCGGCACCGGCAATGCTGGCGCGGCAGGCGCTGCAAGCGCTGCATCGGCGTCATGCAGATGCTGGCGCAGCATGAAGGTGATGGCGGTGGCGTTGATCAGCACGGCGATCATGGCCTTCCAGCCGAATTGGCTGGCCATGAAGGCGTTGTCCCAGTTCCAGCTGGCAGCGACCATCAGCACCGGCGGCGCAGCAAACGCGGTCAAGGTGCCGCCGATCGAGATGTTGACGAACAGCACGCCGAGCGCCCCGTATTTCAGCCGCTCGGGGATGCCGGGGCGAAACACCAGCGGCGCGAGCATCAACGCGGCCAGCGTCATCGCGGCGGGTTCGGTGATCAGGGATCCGATCAGCGGCAGCAGCGCTAGGCAAAGCCAGACCTGCGCCAGCGCAGCACGCAGCGGCAAGCGGCTAGCGATCGAAGCGATCAGCGCCTCGATATTGCTCACCACCGGGCGCGAGGCGGCGATCACCATGATGACGAAGACGAACAGCGGCTCGGTATATTGGCGCGATTCGGCGTAGCCGATCGCCTTGGCCGGCCCTTCCAGCCAAGCCATCGCGGCGATCAGCAGCACCGACCAGAAGCCGAAAACCAGCTCGACTTCACCAAGCAGATGGAACAGCCCCGCATGCTTGGGGTGCCGTTGCTCGAGCCGCTGGAAGTAGCTGGTCGAGAAGCTGTGGATCAGCGCAAGGGCGAAGAGGGCAGCAGCAATAAGTTCGATGATGGACATGGCGGTCGATCATAGAGACTTGCGCCGGCTGCACCTGGCCGGAATGCCCTCAGTTCAGCGGCGCGCTTTCTTGGCCGGGGCGGCCAGCGGGAACTTGGTGCAGCCCAGGCGCGCCGATATGTCGCGGCTGGCTTCGGTGAGCATGGCCACGACCTGCGGCGCGTTGGCCTCGTCAAAGCGGAAGGTCGGGAACGACACACTCAGGCCGGCGACCGGGTGATTCATCCGGTCAAAGATCGGGATGCCGAGGCAGCGGATATGGTCGTCAAACTCTTCCCTGTCCTCGCCAAACCCCTGCGCCTTGACCCGGTCGAGCTCTTCTTGGAATGCT
>CANFIC010000393.1 GCA_947446685.1 Burkholderiales bacterium | reverse complement strand
TGGAGCTGGCGCCCGGCCAACCGCTGATGTCGCGTGACAATCTTGCCTCGATGCGGGTACCCAATGTAGCCAGCGGCGACCTGCCCGGCTTGGCCGAACTGGGCATCACAGCGCATTCAATCGCCGCCGTCGTGCCCGGCTATCTGGCCGCAGGGCCGGACCGGCTAGATGCCCGGCGCGCCAAGGCAGGTCGCTGAGTCTTCAGTCAAGGGACCGCATGAAACTCTATATCGGCAACAAGAATTATTCGACCTGGTCGATGCGCCCCTGGGTGTTGCTGAAGGCCTTCGACATCCCCTTCGAAGAGGTCAAGCTGCGCTTCGATTTCACCCCGGGTTCAAGCTTTTACCAGGCGCTGGCGGAAATCGCGCCGGTCAGCAGCGTGCCCTTGCTGGTGGAGGCCGATGGACTGGTGGTCTGGGACAGCTTGGCGATCGTCGAATATCTGGCCGAGCAATACCCCTCCCTTGCAATCTGGCCGCCGGAGCACCATGCCAGAGCAAGGGCGCGCAGTTTGTGTGCCGAGATGCATGCCGGCTTCCACCGCCTTCGCCAAGCCTGCCCGATGAATATCGACGCAGATCTGAGCGCTGTCGGCCGAGACCTGCTCGCCAGCAACGAGGGTCTGCAGCAGGACCTGGCGCGAATCGAGCAGTTATGGAACGACGCCTTGCGGCACAGCGGCGGGCCATTTTTGTTCGGCCAGTTCGGTGCCGTCGACGCCTATTTCGCACCGATGGTGATGCGCATCAGCCGCTATGGCCTGCCGCTGGAAGGCCAGGCCAAGGCCTATCTTGAAAGCGTGCAAAGCCATGCCAGCGTGGCGGCCTGGGTGGCCGACGCTGTGGCCGAAAAGGATTTCCTCGACTTCGAAGAGCCTTACCGCAAGGCCCCAGCAGACCGGAACATTTGATGCAGCGATATTTGGTCGGCGGTGCGGTGCGCGATGCGCTGCTCGGTCTGGAGGTGAAGGATCGCGACTGGGTCATCGTCGGCGCCGACCCTGACGCAATGCTGGCCGAGGGCTATCTGCCGGTCGGGCGTGACTTTCCGGTCTTCCTGCATCCGCTCAGCCATGAGGAATATGCGCTGGCGAGGACCGAGCGCAAGCTCGCGCCGGGCTATCACGGCTTTGCTTTCCATGCAGCCAGCGATGTGACCCTGGAACAGGATCTGGCCAGGCGCGACCTGACGATCAATGCGATGGCCCAAGCGGAAGCAGGCGGCCCCTTGATCGACCCCTATGGCGGCCAGCAGGATCTGGCGGCCAAGGTCTTGCGCCATGTCTCGCCGGCCTTTGCCGAGGACCCGGTGCGGATCCTGAGGCTGGCACGTTTTGGTGCGCGCTTTGCCGACTTCAGCCTGGCCCCGTCAACCCTGCTGCTGATGCAGCAGATGGTGGCTGACGGTGAGGTCGATGCCCTAGTGGCCGAACGGGTCTGGCAGGAGATCGCCAAGGGGCTGATGGAGGCCAAGCCTTCGCGAATGATTGAATTGCTGCGCGAATGCGGCGCGCTGGCGCGCTTGGCGCCTGAAATCGAGCGCCTGTTCGGCGTGCCGCAACCCGCCTTGCATCACCCCGAAATCGACACCGGCACCCATCTGCTGATGGTGCTGGATCAATGCGCAGCACAGGGCGCGCCGCTGACGGTGCGCTATGCCTGCCTCGGCCATGATCTGGGCAAGGGTTTGACGCCGCCCGAGCATTGGCCACGCCATATCGGCCATGAGGGTCGCGGTCTGCCGCTGGTCAGGCGCTTGAGCGAACGCTGGCGGGTGCCGACCGAATGCCGGGAACTGGCCTTGCTGATGGCGCGCGAGCACAGCAACATCCATCAAAGCGGCAAGTTCGACGCCGCCGCCAGGTTGCGCCTGCTGGAACGCTGTGACGCCTGGCGGCGGCCGGCACGTTTCGAGCAACTGCTCTGGGCTTGCGAATGCGACGCTCGCGGGCGTCTGGGGCTGGAGCAATCGCCCTATCCGCAGCGGACTCAGCTGCAGCGCGATCTCGATGCCACTCTGAAGCTGGACCTCGGTGCGGTCAGCGCTGCAGCGATTGCCGCCGGGCTGAGCGGGCCGGCCATCGGGCAGGAAGTCCACAAGGCAAGGTTGGCTGCGCTGCAGGCCTCACAAGGTATGTGAGCGATCGCCGGCCGAGAAGCCGAGCGCATCGAAACCTTCTCCGCTGGCAAATCCGATGACCTTGAAAAGTTCGCCCATTTCATGTTCGGCGATCAGCTTGTGCGCCATCGCCCGCCCGGCCAGATCCGCATCGGCCAGCAACTCGACCAGGCCGCAGTTGATCAGGAAGTTGGCCTGACTGGTGTAACCGAGCACGGTCAACCCGGCGTCCTGGCCGGCCAGCGCGATGTCGGTGAAGTTGATATGGGCGGTGATGTCCTTCTGACCGACCAGCAACAGCGGATTGGTATCGGCCAGATGCTGGTGGTGGCACATCAAGGTGCCACCGATGCGCTGCGGATGGTAATACTCGGCCGCAGGAAAACCGTAATCGATGAAAAACATCGCGCCGCGCCGCAAGCCCTGGGCCATGGTGCGGACAAAGGCTTCAGCTTGGGCATGGGTCTCGGTGACCATGCCCGGCGGCAGCTGCTCGGCGTCCTCTGCGGCTGCATGGTCCAGCGGCGGGCGCAAGTTGCTCGGCCGATCCGCAGAGGCAAAGCTGCCGTCATGCCAGACCACGCCGCGCTCGAACCATTGTTGCCCGTCGAAGGCGAGCAGTTGCACCGGCATCGCGTCGAGCAATTCATTGCCGACGACGACGCCTTCAAAGGCTTCAGGCAATCGGCTCAGCCATTCGACCTTGTCGCCCCATGGCGCCAGACGCTCGGCCTGGCGCCGCCTCAAACTGCCGGACAGATCAACGATGCGATAGCGCTCGATACGCTCGCCCAAGGCTTCAAGCAGCTGCGCTGCCAGCGCGCCGGTGCCAGCGCCGAATTCCCAGACCTCGGTCGTGCCAGTTTGCGCCAAAGCCTGCCCGACCTGCGCCGCCAGCGCTAAGCCGAACAAGGGCGACAGCTCGGGCGCAGTGACAAAGTCAGAGCCCGACTGCGGCATCAGCCCGAATTTCTGCAGCTCGTTGCTGTAATAGCCCAGCCCCGGCGCATACAGCGCCAGCGCCATGAAACGGTCGAAAGGCAGCCAGCCTCCCGCCTCGTCAATGGTCTGGCGTATCAGTACAGCCAGCTCTTGATTCATTGCGCCGACTGCAGCGTCTGCAAGGCCAGACACAAGTCTTCCCAGGCGCCGGCTTTTTCGCTCGGATGCTTGAGCAAATAAACCGGGTGGTAAGTGACGATCAATGGCCGGCCCTGGTATTGATGGACAAGGCCGCGCAGCTTTCCGATCGGCTCGCTGCTGCGCAATAGCGACTGCACCGCAAACCGGCCCATGGCCAGGATGATGCGCGGCTGGACCAGCTCGACCTGGCGCGCCAGATAAGGCTCGCATTGGGCCAGCTCGGCCGCTTGCGGATTGCGCTGCGACCGGCATTTCAGGATGCTGGTGACAAAAGCCTGCTCGGCTGCTGTTTCTCCGCTGCGGCTCACCCCAAGCGCCCGCAGCATATTGTCGAGCAACTGCCCTGGCTGGCCGACAAAGGGCAGGCCCTGCAGGTCCTCCTGCTCATCGGGTGCTTCTCCGACCACCAGCCAATGCGCACCGGGGCTGCCAACGCCAACGACCGGGTTCTTGCGCGTGGC
>CANFIC010000392.1 GCA_947446685.1 Burkholderiales bacterium | reverse complement strand
ACCCATCGCTGGTGATATCCATGAAAATCTGGCTTTTGACCTTGTCGAGCTCCGGATTTTCGGAGATCTGCTTGGCCAAATCCTGTTTCAGATCCTCCAGCTTGGCCTGTTCCTTCTTGTTGAACTTCTCGTCAACTTCTTCTTCGTTGCTGATCTTTGCCTGCGGCGTATTGGAGTCTGCTTTCGCCTCCTGGCCGGCTTGCTTGAAAATATTGTCGCCACCGCCCTTGATGATGCGCGTGGCGTCCCCAGAGCCCGAGCCTCCCGCCACCGCGATCCGCAGCGGATTCTGGAAATAAGCTGAAATACCGGCCAGGTCACCTGAAGTGGTGGAACCCAGCACCCACATCAGCAAAAAGAAGGCCATCATCGCCGTCACGAAGTCGGCATAGGCAATCTTCCAGACACCGCCATGAGCTTCGTGTTTGGCCTTCTTGACCCGCTTGACAATGATCGGCGGCAGCGACTTATCGGGAGCTGTTGCCACTACTTGCCCTTGGTATTCTTGGTCTCTTCGTCGAGTTCCTTGAAACTAGGACGCATATCGGCGTAGAGGATCTTGCGGCCGAATTCGACCGCTGCGGGTGGCGTGAAACCATTCAAATGCGCCAGCAGCACCGACTTCACGCAGAGAAAAGCCTTGCCCTCGGATTCGGCGTTCTGCTCCATCACCGTTGCCACTGGGCCGACGAATGAATAAGCCAGCAAAATCCCCAGGAAGGTTCCGACCAGGGCCGCACCGATCAACTTGCCCAGCTCAGCCGGCGGCAGACCGATCGATCCCATGGTGTGCACCACGCCCATCACCGCAGCCACGATCCCGAACGCAGGCAAGGCATCGGCCACTTTCTGGATCACGCCGACAGGCACATGGGCCGACTCGTGATGGACTTCAAGTTCCTGTTCCATCAGGCTCTCGATCTGCACCACGTTCAAGGCGCCACCCAGCATCATGCGCATGTAATCGGTCAGAAACTCGATCAGATGATGGTTCTTGTTGAGCGAAGGATATTTCTCGAACAAGGCGCTGGAATGCGGCTCTTCGATGTCGGCTTCCATCGACATCAGACCGTCGCGGCGGATCTTGTTGAGGATTTCGAACAACAGGCACAACAGGTCCAGGTAGAGCCGTTTGCTAGCGTCAGCGCCCTTGAAGGCGGTTGGCAATGCCTTCATGGTCATCGACAAGATGCGCATGCTGTTGGAAGCCACCATATAGCCGATGGCAGCGCCCACAATGGTCAGCACTTCAGTCGGTTGCCACAGCACACTGATATGTCCGCCGTGCAGCGCATAGCCGCCCAACGCACATGCCATGCCTATGATCCAGCCAAGAGGGATCGTCATATCAGTTCAGCTCGCTTGAAAATCGAAGTCAACGAAGGACGTCGAAAAGGGTGTTGGACGAAATCCGGCTGAAGAGCGAACGAGCCGCCTGCAACTGGGCTTGGTAAGTCGCCAGGTCTGCTGCAGACTGTGCGACGTCGGTATCAATCAGATTCGACTTGGCCTCGACTGCGGCAAGTCCTGCCGTGGTATTGATATCCTGGTAAGTCTGGACCTGTTGCCAGCGGGCACCGACAGCGCCCCGGGCTCGATTGACAGCTTCGAACAATTGCTTCACCTCGGTCAGCGCAGCCGCTCTTTGCGTCGATGTCGTGGCACCGAGATTGGTCGACCAGTCGGCCGTAAGAATCGCGGTCAAGGCATTTTGATCGTCCGCAGACAACGGGATTTCCGTGGCCATCATCAAGCCAGGCAGGACCTGCAAAGCCGGGTGCTCCGAATCTGCAACGCCAAGTGAATAAAGCGGACGCCCCTGACTGTCGGTCTTGCTCAGTTGGACTTTGATCAGAGCCATCTCCTGCTTGATGGCCTCACCGACAATGCCCAACTCGTTGCTGGAGTATGAGCCATTCTGCGACTGTGTCAGCAACTGCCCCAGATAAGTCAGCGATTCGCTCAAACTCCCTGTGCTTTGATCAATTTCAGAATATTGCGCATCTAGCGCATTCAGGTTGTCACCGAAAACAACGGTCTCGGCCTTCAACTGCTGATGCTGCGATGCCCGCGTCACAGCGCCGGCATCCTGCGAGGCAGCGTCGATCCGCGTGCCTGAAGCAATGCGCCGATTGGCCTGGGAAGCCGCCGCACTGCTGCTCGACATGGCATCAGCGGGCACTTGATAAATTTGCGATGTAGACACTCTCATCAGTTTACTCTCTTTAACGTCCAACCACAGCCATCAATCCATCGAGCATTGCCGCATTCGCCTGCAAAATCTTGCTGGCGGCCGTATACGACTGCTGATATTTCAATAAATTGGCAGCCTCTTCGTCGAGGTTGACTCCAGACTGAGACTGGAACTCATCTGACAATTTCTTGTCAACCGCCGCTGATGCGGTTTTACCCGACAGGTGAACCGAGACCTGCGCACCGACGTTGGAGATAAAGCCACGCCAACCAGCGAGCAAATTGGTCTGCAATGCGCTTGCACCCGTCGCTTTGTCTGCGCTGTTGGATTGCAATGCAAGGCTTTGCAAAGTCGCATCAAGTTGGGTGAGCGAAGTTGCCGCATCGCCCTTGTTGAAAGATGCAAGTTGCGTCAGCGCCGTCATCACCGAGTTCGCACCGGACGGAAGGATGCCGGAAGCTGCAGAAAAAAGGTCCAGGAAGGAGGCTAATTTCGAGTCTGGCGATCCATTCGGTTGCAAAACAATCGAAGGATCAGCGGCCAGCTTCAACTGCGCGCCGATCACCCCTTGCAAGCCATTGGTATGCAATGCGGCAAGCACCGGTGGAGCTGCCATGCCAGGTTCGCCAAAGCGCATTGAAAACTTGATCGGCGCACTGGGCGAAGCATCATCGGGTACGGCCTGCAGATGGCCCGAATTTTCTCCGTTGACCAACGGTTGTCCATCGACAAAAACATAGGCCTGACCGCTTGCATCAACACCAAGATTGCCCCCGATCAGCGAACCGGCACGCATCAGCAAGGCATCGCGGCGGTCGAGCACTGCAGGCTCGACGCCGCCGCCTTGCTGAGACTGGCTGTTGGCGATGTTGACGTTGATCTGCGCCAGTTCTTCGCCGATCAGGTTCAGGTCCTGGACATTGGCCTGCAAGGCAGAACGGGCGTCGCTCTGCACGGTGGCCAAACTGTTCTGGAAATACTGGGCTGCGGACATCAACACGGTGCCGCTGGCTTTGACTGCATCCAGCGATGCCGCATCAGCGGGATTGCGCGCCAGGGCGGCGAGACTATTGAAGAAATTGTTGACTGGAGTATCCAGTCCGATCGAACTATCGACCACCTGTGCGTCGAGTCCGGCCAGTCCGGTCGCAATCGTTCCGTGATAAGCAGTAACCCCGACCTGCTGAACCCTTTGCTGCTGCAGCATCGAACTCCAGTCGCGGGTGAATCCTGCAATACTGATGCCCGACCCCAGGGTTGCTCCGCCATTGGGGAGAAAGGCTGCAATGCTGGTCGCAAGATTGCGCTTGGTGTAGCCGACCGTCGACTGCCCTTCGACGTTCTGTGACGTCAATGCAATGCCGGCCTGCGAGCCTTGCAAAGCAGAAAAAGCGGTACTCCAGATTGAGCTTGTCATGGTTTGGGTGGTCTTGAATACTTTTCAGCGGTACATCTATTACGGCGATTTCGATTGCTTTGCTTAGCGCGGATTTGCAGGCAAGACAGGATCGACATTGACCTGGTAAGCCTCGGTGGCTT
>CANFIC010000391.1 GCA_947446685.1 Burkholderiales bacterium | reverse complement strand
GTCATCAGCCATACCAACATCACATTGACCAAGCAGTCAGAGATGGAATTGCGTTCCGGCCGCAAGGCCTTGCGCGAAGCCGCCCAGCACAAGCAGGCGATTCTCGACAATCTGGTCGATGGCTTCATCACCGTCGATACGCAGGGGCTGATCGAATCGTTCAACCATGCCGCCAGCGCCATCTTCGGCTACACGCAGGACGATGTGCTTGGCCGAGATGTCTCGCTGTTGATGGCTGATTCGCAGCGGCATCGGGAAGAGTTCATTCCAAGCCGGGTCGGCCAGACCGGCAGCCCGCGCGAGGTCACCGGCTTGCGCCGCGATGGCAGCCCTTTCCCGATGCGCTTGGCGGTATCGCGGCTGGCCGTCAATGGCCGGATCACCTTCCTCAGCCTGGTGCGTGACATCACGCTGGAACGTCAGCAGCTCGAGGATATTCACCGGCTAGCTTTCTATGACCCGCTGACCAATCTGCCCAATCGTCGCTTGTTGCTTGACCGGCTGAAGCAGGCGATGACGACGGCCAAACGCACCAAAGCCCATGGCGCGTTGATGTTCCTCGACCTCGATCATTTCAAACGCCTCAATGACAGCCTGGGCCATGCCATGGGTGACATGCTGCTGCAGCAGGTTGCGCAGCGCTTGAGCGCTTGTGTTGGCGTCGACGACAGCGTGTCCCGTCTGGGAGGCGACGAATTCGTGATCCTGATCGAGTCGATCAGTCCTCATGTCCAGGACGCCGCCACCCATGCCGACCGTATCGCCCGCAAGATTGTGCTGGCGCTGGGCGAACCCTATGGGCTGAAGGAGCATCGCCTCAGCAGCACGCCGAGCATTGGCATCGTGTTGTTCATGGACGGAGATGACTCGGTTCATGACCTGCTCAAGAAGGCCGACCTGACCATGTACCAGGCCAAGAATGCCGGCCGCAACCGGGCGCTTTTTTACGATCCGGCCATGCTGGCGGCCCTCGATACGCTGGTCGAGCTTGAAGATGATCTGGTCGAGGCAATGCTGGCTCAGCAGTTCGTCCTGCATTACCAGGTGCAGGTCGACGGCCATGGCAAGGTGACCGGTGCGGAAGCGCTGGTGCGCTGGCAGCACCCACGGCGTGGGCTGATGCTGCCCGGAGAATTCATCCCTGTCGCCGAAAACATGGGGCTGATCCTGGCGCTCGGAAAATGGGTCATGGAGGCTGCTTGCGAGCAACTGGTGGCCTGGGGACAGATGCCGGAGCGCGAAGATTGGACGCTGTCGGTCAATGTCAGCGCGGCCCAGTTTGCGCAGGCCGACTTTGTCGCCCAGGTGGTTGGCGCATTGCAAAAAACCGGCGCCAACCCCTTTTTGCTGAAGCTGGAACTGACCGAAAGCATGCTGGTCAAGGAGATCGAGGATGTCATCGCCAAGATGACCGCGATCAAGGCCCATGGCGTGAGCTTTTCGCTCGACGATTGCGGCACCGGTTATTCCTCGCTGTCACATCTGAAACGGCTGCCGCTGGACCAGATCAAGATCGACCAGTCGTTTGTCCGCGATGTCCTGACCGACCCGAGCGATGCGGTGATCGCCCGCACCATCCTCAAGCTTGGCATGAGCCTGGGGCTCAAGGTGATTGCCGAGGGGGTTGAAACAGCCGGCCAGCGGGCTTATCTGTCTGCGATCGGCTGCCAGGCTTTCCAGGGTTATTATTTCGGGCGGCCGGTGCCGGCCGACGAATTGGACCCTGCATTGCCGGCCACAGTCGAACTGCAGGGGCGGCTGTTTCAGCCAACGATCTGGCCGTCCACGACCTGAATGATTTTGTCGCAGCGCGCCGCCAAGGCCGCGTTGTGGGTCACAAACAGGACTGTTGTGCCCTGTTCGCGGTTGAAGCGGCGCAGCAATTCGAACACCGCATCAGCGCTCTTGCTGTCGAGGTTGCCGGTGGGCTCGTCGGCCAGCAACAGGGCCGGGTTCATCGCCAGCGCGCGGGCCACGGCGACGCGTTGTTGCTGGCCCCCGCTCATATTGCCGGCCAGGTTGTCTTGCCAGGCCGAAAGCCCGACCGCGTCGATCAACTCGGCGGCACGCTGGCGCATCGCCAGGTTCGGGAAACCAGCCGCACCCAGCAGCGGCAGCATGACGTTTTCCAGCGCGGTGAAAGCGGTGATCAGATAGTGATACTGGAACACGAAGCCGATGCTGTGGCCTCGCAGACGAGTCAGGGCATGGTCGGGCAATTCGGTGGTTTCCTCAGCGCAGACCTGCAGCATGCCGCGGGTCGGACGATCGAGCAGGCCGACGATGTTCAGCAAGGTGCTCTTGCCCGAACCCGAAGGGCCCATCACCGCGCAGAATTCGCCCTTGTAGAGCGTCAGGTTGATGCCATGCAGGACTTCGGTTTCGATCGGCTGGCCGACATTGAAGGCCTTGCGCACGTCCCGCAACTGCACCACCACCTCCTTGCCGGGGGCGGGATTGATGATTTCAGCCACGGATCGCCACCACCGGGTCCAGCCTGGCTGCCCGCAGCGCAGGCGCCACCGCAGCCGCCAAGCCGGTCAGCGTTGCCAACACCATTGCGGCCGAGAACAGGACCGGATCGAAGACCAGCGGGAACAGCGTCGTGCCATCGGGACTGCGGGCATAGGTCTGCCACAGCAGCAGCGCCAGCGCGCCGATCGCGCATCCGGCCACCGCCCCGCCGAAGCCCAGCAGTCCGCCCTGGGTCAGGAAGACTCGCAGGATCTGGCCCTGCGAAATGCCCATCGCACGCAGGATGCCGATCTCGCGCGATTTCTGCACCACCACCACCACCAGCACGCTGGCAATGCCGAAGGCGACCGACAGACCGACAAAGAAACGGATCGCGGTGTTGGCCGTGGTCTGCGCGCTGACTGCGGCAAAGAACTGCGCGCTGGTCTTGATCCAGCTGTCGGCTTGAACACCGGTCTGCTGCATGATGCGCTGGGCGATGTCCTCGGCGGCATAGACATCTTGCACCGTGACTTCGAGGCTTGAGACGCCACCGGGCAGGCCCAGCAGGCTTTGCGCAGTGTGCAAGGCGACAAAGGTATTGCGCAAATTGGCACCCTTGTTGCCGAGGTCGAAAACCCCGGTGATCGTCAAGGTGCTCGACGCGCCATTGGCACTGTTCACGCGCAATTTGTCACCGACGTCGACGCCCAGATCGCTGGCCAGTTCGGTCCCGATCAGCATGTCGGTACCGGTCAGCCGGGTGCTGCCTCGAACCAGTTTTTCATTGATGTCGACGATGCGGAAATATTGCAGCGGCTCGATCCCCACCAGGCTGATGGCCCGGCTGGCATTGCCGCGTACGGCCAGGGCCGAGCCGCTGGCCAGCGGCGAAACCACCAGCACGTCGCTCATCCCGCGGATCTGCGCGGCCACTGCCTGCCATTGGTTGATGCCCTTGAGCCGCTGCAAAGGCGCTTGAACGATCGCGCCGTCGCTGCCGCGCAAGGGCCTTGCGACTTCCTGCGGCGGCAACATCTGGATATGGGCTTGGGCCGACAGCACGCGCCGGATGAAGTTCGATTGCAGCCCGGCCAGCAGCGCCGACATGAAGACGATCACGCCGACGCCGATGGCCACACCGCTGATGATGAACAAGGTCTGCAGACGGCCTTCGCGCAGGAAACGGATCGCCACGATCCATTCAAAAGGCATCCAGCGGTTCATCATGGCTTCAACGCGCCCTCGCCCGCACTCCTGCAACGACTGCTTGCGAAGCGGG
>CANFIC010000390.1 GCA_947446685.1 Burkholderiales bacterium | reverse complement strand
GGCCTGGTCTGCCCGACCGGCGTGGCGGGTGACGTCGCCGTGCATCGCCGCGATATGCATGGCGATCTCGATCCGGTGTTTTTCCTCGGCTATTGGCGCCAGCCGGAGGCAACGCGGGCCAAGTTCACCGGCGATCCGGACGACAGTTGGTGCCGTACCGGCGACATGGCGCTGATGGACGCCGATGGCTACCTCTGGTACCAGGGGCGCAGTGACGATATGTTCAAGTCGGCCGGCTATCGCATCGGCCCGAGTGAAATCGAGAACTGTCTGGTCAAGCATGAAGCGGTCGCCAATGCTGCCGTGGTGCCCAAGCCCGATGCCGAGCGCGGTGCGTTGGTCAAGGCTTATGTGGTGCTGGCGCCTGGTTTTACCGCTTCACCGGCCTTGGTGCGGGCATTGCAAGCCCATGTGAAGCAGCGGCTGGCGCCCTATGAATATCCGAAGGAGATCGAATTCATCGAGGCCTTGCCGATGACGACGACCGGCAAGTTGCAGCGACGCATCCTGCGCCTGCAGGAACAGCAGCGGGCACAGGAAGCCGCGAACAGCCACGGCTGATTCAGCGTCGGCATTTGCCACGGGCCTCGGCCAAGGCCCAGAAGGGCAGGCTCAGCAAACCCATGCCAGCGCCAGCAAATTCGCCTTTCAGGCAATCGCCGCTGGCTGACTGCATGATTTGCCCGCCCAGCTTGTCTTCCGGGCGCAGCGGTGCGCCATCGCCCATCGCCGAGGCTGCGCGCTCAGAAAGCAAGGGTGCCCGCGCAGCTTGGCGGATGGCCTGTCGGGTCGCTTCGCTGTCGAGCAAGCTGCCCTGAGCTGCCGCGGCCGGCGCTGGCCTGACAACCGGCGGCTCGACGATCACCGGCCTGGTTTCTGGCAAGGCGGATGGCCTGGGGATCGGCGGCGCTGTCATGGTTGAAGTGACCCGCAGCGCCGCAGGTGGCGCGAGTTTCCGGGGCGGCGGCAGTCGCAATTCAATCAGTTGCAAGTCGCTGCGATTGGCCTGGGTTGCCGGATGTTTGCCGGGCTGCATCCGGCCGTCAATCCAGATCCACAGACCCAGATGCGCCGAAGCCAGCAAGGCCAAAAGCAGGGTGCGCTGGCTGGTGCTTGTTGTTGGGGCAGGGAAATGGTGATTCAGGATTTTCTCGATCGGGAGGTCTGGCCCGATGGCAGGTCCTCGAGGATAACAAGACATCGATGGGCAGTGCCAGTTGAGCCGCTGCGGGTTTTTACGCGCCAAGTCAGGTCTTGTTAGCTGGCATGATGAGCCGGCTTTCCCTCCCCCTGCTTCAGCCGCAGGAAAAATTTAATGCAAACGATCGAATGCATAGACTCCCACAGCGGAGGTGAGCCGACGCGGGTGGTGTTGTCGGGCTTTCCTGATCTTGCCGGCCTGCCGCTGCCGCAGGCAGTGGCAAGACTGCGCGACCAGCATGACCAATACCGCCGGGCAACGGTTTGCGAGCCGCGCGGCAATGATGTGATGGTCGGCGCCTTGCTGCTGCCGCCGGTGAATCTGCAGTCTCTGGCTTCGGTGATTTTTTTCAACAATGTCGGCTATCTGGGCATGTGCGGCCACGGCACCATCGGGCTGATGGCAACCCTGGAACATCTGGGTCGTGCAACACCGGGCAGCTACGCTATCGATACGCCGGTCGGTACGGTGCAGGCGAGCCTCTATGGCCAGGGCCGCGTCTCGGTCGAGAACGTGGCGGCCTACCGACATCTCGCCGCTGTGGCGTTGAATGTTCCAGGCTATGGCCGGGTGGTCGGCGATGTCGCCTGGGGCGGCAACTGGTTTTTTCTGACTGACGCGGCGGGCTTGCCGCTGCGGCATTCCGGGGTGCAGGAATTGACAGGTTTCTCGCTGGCAATTCGCCAGGCCTTGCGTGACCACGGGATCACTGGCGCTGGCGGGGCTGAAATCGACCATATCGAATTGATGGGGCCGGCGCATCAGGCGGGCAACAGCGGCCGCAATTTTGTTCTCTGCCCCGGTGGCGCTTACGACCGTTCGCCCTGCGGTACCGGCACCAGCGCCAAGCTGGCTTGTCTGGCGGGCGATGGCAAGTTGGCCGAAGGCGAGTTGTGGCGACAGGAAAGCGTCATCGGCAGCCTGTTTGAAGCCAGCTACCGATGGCTGGATGGTCAGCTGATACCCAACATTCGCGGCCAAGCCCATCTGTCGGCACAAACCTCGCTGTTGCTGGACAGCGCTGATCCGTTTTGCTGGGGTCTGGCCGAGCAGGCTTGAAACCGGTCCAACCCAAGAAGAGGATTCACCATGAGCAATTTCTGGCAAGGCGTGTTGCCCGCCATCACCACCCCTTTTCTGGATAACGGCGAAGTCGATCATGGCTTCCTGGCCCACCATGTCAACTTGATGATGGAGGCTGGCTGCACCGGCATCGTGCCGCTGGGCTCGCTGGGCGAAACGGCGACCTTGAGTTTTGACGAGAAGCGCGCTGTGCTGCGCACGGCGGTGCGGGCGGTGGCCGGGCGCGGGGCAGTCGTCTCCGGTGTAGCGGCCCTGGCCACTGCCGATGCGGTGCGATTGGCGCAGATGGCTGAAGCTGAAAATTGCCAAGGGCTGATGGTGCTGCCACCCTATGTCTATTCGACCGACTGGCGCGAGATGAAGGCCCATGTCAGCGCAGTCATTGCCAGCACCAACTTGCCCTGCATGCTCTACAACAACCCGGTGGCTTACCGGACCGACTTCACTGCGCAGCAGATGCAGGAACTGGCCGCAATCCATCCCAATCTGGCGGCGGTCAAGGAGTCCAGTACGGATGTGCGCCGGATCGCGGCGATCAGATCGGCTCTGGGCGCGCGCCTGCAAATCCTGGTCGGGGTGGACGACCTGATTGTGGAGGGCATCGCGGCCGGAGCCACCGGCTGGGTCGCAGGGCTGGTCAACGCCTTTCCGGCAGAAACGATGACCTTGTTCAAGCTGGCCCGGGCCGGCCGCTGGGAAGAACTGCAGCCGCTCTACCACTGGTTCTTGCCCTTGTTACGGATGGACGTGGTGCCGAAGTTTGTGCAGTTGATCAAGCTGGCGCAGTCGCGGGTGCAGATGGGCAGTCAGGCGGTGCGGGCACCGCGCTTGGTGCTCGCGGGTGACGAGTTGGCGCAGGCCGAAGCGGTGATCACCGCGGCGCTGGCCAGCAGGCCGGTTTTGCCCACAGTCTGAGTCGATTCATGGCCAGCTTGATCCACCGCCACGACGCACAGGTCATCGTGATCGGCGGCGGGGTGATCGGCTCGGCCTGCGCTTTCAGGCTGGCGCAGGCCGGGCGCGATGTGCTGCTGCTGCAATTCGGTGCACCCGAGCGCGCGGCCAGTTTTGGCAACGCCGGCCATATCGCGACCGAACAGTTGTTTCCGCTGGCCAGCGCCGAAGTGATCCGTAGCAGTTGGCGCTATCTGCTGGACGCCGATAGCCCTTTGCGTCTGCGCCCCGCTTATCTGCTGGCGCTGCTGCCCTGGCTGGCCCGTTTTGTCTGGGCGGCAAGAGGCTCTTCTTTCAAGCGCGGTGTGGCCGCCCTGCTGTCGCTGCAGCAAAGCGCTCTGGTCGATATGGTGGATTTGCTGGCGGATGCGGGCTTTGCACATTTGCTGCACCAGCGGGGCCATCTGGAGGTCTGGGAGACCCCAGCCGGTGAGGCTGCCGCTCTCACTCAGGCGCAGCGGCTGCGTGCATACGGCATCAAGACGGCGCCATGGTCATTGG